>CAYPPC010000034.1:12716-16371 GCA_964412435.1 uncultured Paludibacter sp. | reverse complement strand
AAAGTCACTGTGTTACCAGCTCCCTTCGCTTTTAATGGAGGGAACGGCTATTGTTATCTCTCCGTTGATAGCATTGATGAAAAATCAGGTGGATGCCATGCGAAGCTTCAGTGCTGAGGATGGTGTGGCGCACTTTCTTAACTCTTCGCTGCCGAGAGCGGCGGTGGATGAGGTGAAAGCAGATCTGCTGAGCGGTAAAACCAAACTGCTTTATGTGGCTCCCGAGTCGCTGACCAAGGAGGAGCATGTGGCATTTTTGCGAAAGGTGAAAATATCTTTCTATGCGGTGGATGAGGCACACTGTATTTCGGAATGGGGGCATGACTTCAGACCCGAGTACCGTCGCATCCGGGCCATTATCAATGAAATTGGTGAAGCTCCGATCATTGCACTCACCGCTACTGCAACACCTAAAGTGCAGAATGATATTCAGAAAAACCTGAATATGCTGGATGCATCTGTCTTTAAATCATCTTTCAACCGGGCAAATCTCTACTATGAGGTGCGTCCTAAAACAAAAGATGTAGTCAAAGACATTATTAAGTTTATTTTGTCGCGGCCGCAGGATTCAGGTATTATTTACTGCCTGAGTCGCAAGCAGGTGGAGAGTCTGGCTGAAGATCTGGCTGAGAATAATATTAAAGTACTTCCTTACCATGCCGGTATGGAGTCGGCGGTCAGGTCAGATAATCAGGACAAGTTCCTGATGGAAGAGGTGAAGGTGATTGTTGCTACCATCGCTTTCGGAATGGGAATCGACAAACCTGATGTGCGTTATGTGATTCATTACGATATCCCCAAAAGCCTGGAGGGTTACTACCAGGAGACCGGGCGCGGCGGACGCGACGGCGGAGTGGGGGATTGTATCACATTTTACGCCTACAAGGATTTAGATAAACTAAGAAAATTCATGCACAACAAGCCGGTTGCCGAACAGGAGATTGGTAATCAGCTGTTGAACGAGACACAAGCCTACGCGGAGTCGTCGGTTTGCCGAAGAAAAATATTGTTACACTATTTTGGAGAAAATTACACACAGGAAAACTGTGGAAGTTGTGATAATTGTATGAAACCAAAGAAATCAGTTAATGCCCGGGAGCAATTGATTCAAATCCTGGAAACCGTGCAGCAGCTCAAAGAGAAGTTCAGAGCTGAGCATATTGTTGACATTCTCAAAGGTAAAGAGTCTGCAGATGTTATATCGTATAAACACGATGATCTGGACTGCTTTGGAACCGCTGTCGATGAAGAGGAGAAAGATCTGCATGCCGTTATCAGGCAGGCGCAACTCGCCGGATACTTAAATAAAGACATAGAGAGCTATGGCGTACTGAAAATGACGCCGGCCGGAAAAGCCTATCTGAAAAAACCGAAAGCATTTTCAATTGTGCTCGACACGGAGTTTGATGACGACGATGACGAGGCCATGGTGAAAAGCAGTGGTGGTACCACTGCGGCGGATGATGTGCTGTTCTCCATCTTGAAAGATCTGCGTAAGAAACTTTCGAAAAAATTGGAAGTGCCCCCGTTTGTGATTTTCCAGGATCCTTCTCTGGAGGCGATGGCCACTAACTATCCGATCACTTTTGAGGAGTTGCAAAATATCCCGGGAGTGGGAGCGGGTAAAGCAAAACGCTATGGCCAAGAGTTTTTGAAAATCATCAAGGAGCACGTTGAAGAGAATGAGATTATTCGTCCCGAAGATCTGCGTGTACGTACTGTAGCTAAAAAATCTCAGCTGAAAATATCAATTATTCAGGCGATTGACCGCAAAATTGCGCTCGATGACCTGGCGCTTTCGAAGGGACTAGATATCGATGAGCTGCTCACTGAACTGGAGGCCATTGTTTACTCCGGCACCAAGGTGAATATCACCTATTTCCTCGAAGAGGTGATGGAGCCTGACAAGGTGGAGGAGATTTATGAATACTTCAGTACCGCCGAAACTGACAAAATCAGCGACGCGCTCGAAGAGCTGGGCGAGGATGATTTTGATGAAACAGAAATTCGCCTGGTGAGGATTAAATTTCTCTCGGAAATGGGTAATTAAAAGAGATAAATCATATAGAAAAGCGGAAGAGATTCCGCTTTTTTCATTTTAAAAGGAGAAAATTTACAGAGAGGCTGAAAATTGAGAATCAGATAATTAGTGAGATTTTGAAGCAAAATGTTCCGATTTAATGAGGAATTTCGCTTTGTTCAAGAAAATATTATGTATATTTGTCATTCATTGCCTCGGAGATTTGTTTCAAGCTGTGGCCAAATGAGTTTTAACTACTAAAAACCGAGAGAAAAAAGATATGAAAACACCACGCTGGATGAAAAGCTTTTATAACTTTTACCGAGACGGATTTAAGAGCATGACTGTGGGGCGGACACTGTGGATCGTAGTGTTTATCAAACTGTTTATCATGTTCGGCATTCTGAAAGTTTTCTTTTTCCCCAATTTTCTAAATACTAAATTTGACAACGAAGAGGAGAAGGCCGGTTTCGTTAATCAGGAGTTGATAGAGCGCTCTTCAGCCTCTGTCAGCGACACTATCACGTTTGAAGATAATTAATTATTATATCTAATATTCATTAACTTAAAATTTATGGAAATACTTAGCAGTTCATTAGTTGACTGGTCGAGGGGGCAATTTGCCCTGACAGCCATGTATCACTGGATTTTTGTGCCGCTGACAATTGGTCTGGGTGTGATTCAGGCCATCATGGAGACTATCTATGTAAAAACGGGCAAGGAAGAGTGGAAAAAAGCAGCCAAATTCTGGATGACTATTTTCGGTATCAACTTTGCCATTGGAGTGGCTACAGGCATTATTCTCGAATTTCAGTTTGGAACCAACTGGTCTAACTACAGCTATTTTGTAGGTGACATTTTTGGTGCGCCGCTGGCCATTGAAGGTATTCTTGCTTTCTTTATGGAGGCTACATTTATTTCGCTGATGTTCTTTGGATGGAACAAACTGAGCAAGGGTGCTCACCTCGCAGCCACCTGGCTCACCATTACCGGTGCCACCATTTCAGCTCTCTGGATTCTGGTGGCCAATGCGTGGATGCAGTATCCGCTCGGTATGGAGTTCAACCCGCTTACAGCCCGTAACGAAATGGTTGATTTCTGGGCCATTATCTCCTCACCGGTTGCCATCAACAAATTCTTTCATACAATTGCAGCAGGCTGGGTGCTCGGTTCACTCTTTGTGGTGGGTATCAGCTCCTGGTTTGTGATTAAAAAGAGAAACCTCGAATTTGCCAAGCGCAGTATTCGCGTAGCATCCATTTTCGGACTGTTTGCCTCTCTCTTTATTATCTATACCGGCCACGGATCTGCCCAGCAGGTGGCCTATCATCAGCCCATGAAACTGGCAGTGATGGAGGGTCTCTATGAAGGTCAGGAGGGTGCACCTCTGATTGCCATGGGTATTGTGAATCCGAAGAAAGAGTCATATAATGATGACGAAGAAGGGGTGATAATGGCTATTGAGCTGCCCAAGATGCTATCATGGATGGCATTTGGATCGACTGACGCTTATGTGCCCGGAATTCGTAATATTGTTGAGGGAGGCTATACCAAGCCGGATGGCAGCATTGCGCTTTCGTTTGAAGAGCGGCAGGCTATCGGGCAGAAGGCACAGCTGGCTCTCAGCGCCTATTT
>CAYPPC010000034.1:0-12706 GCA_964412435.1 uncultured Paludibacter sp. | reverse complement strand
GGCGGGCGATGAAGAGGAGATGGCTGTGCAGCAAGCTATTCTCGATGAGAATTACCACAGCTTCGGTTACAGCTTCCTGAAAGAGCCTGAAGATATGATCCCCAATGTGCCGCTTGTGTTTTACTCCTTCCACCTGATGGTGATTCTGGGTACTGCATTTGTCGCAATTTTTGCCCTGGCACTCTTCTTTGAAAGAAAGAATATGCTGACCAAATACAACTGGATCAACTGGATATTCCTGCTCTTTGTTCCCTTAGGCTATCTGGCCAATCAACTGGGTTGGGTTGTGGCAGAGGTGGGTCGCCAGCCCTGGACTATCCAGGATATTCTGCCGGTGCAGGCTGCCGTTTCAGGGATTCAGACCTCATCGGTGAAGATCACTTTCTTCCTTTTCCTGATTCTCTTTACCGGTCTGCTGATTGCCGAAATTGGTATTATGAAGAAACAAATCGTGAAGGGTCCGGACCCTGAAGATGCTGACAAGTAATCGCTTAAACATTGATGATTAAGTTTTATTAAATCCAAAAAAACGAAAAAAATACCATTATGATAACATATTCATTCTTACAACATTATTGGTGGTTTCTGATATCACTTTTAGGCGGATTACTCTCGTTTCTGCTCTTCGTTCAGGGGGGACAAACGCTGATCAGCTCGCTCGGAAAAACCGAAGATGAGCGCCGCCTTATTGTTAATGTTCTGGGGCGAAAGTGGGAATACACCTTTACCACATTGGTGGTGTTTGGGGGTGCTTTCTTTGCCTCATTCCCGCTCTTTTACTCCACCAGTTTTGGGGGTGCCTACTGGGTGTGGATGCTCATTCTCTCTACCTTTATCGTGCAGGCGGTGTCGTATGAGTATCAAAATAAACCGGGTAACTTCTTTGGGCGCAACGCCTACCGGGGTTTCCTGTTCTACAACGGAATGTTTGGTTCCATCCTGCTGGGTGGTGCCATTGCAACCTTCTTTACCGGTTCTGAGTTTAGTGTGAACCGCGGTAATATTGCTGAGTTCAGTGGACAGTTTTCACCCATTATCAGCCAGTGGCAAAGCGGCTGGCACGGCCTCGAACTGCTGCTGATCCCGCGTGTATGGCTACTGGGTCTGGCTGTGTTTTTCCTGGCGCGCACTCAGGCAGTTCTGTTTTTCAAAAACAGAATCTCCAATAAAGCTATTGAAGGACGCTTAGATAAAGCGCTGCTGGTGAATGCAGTGCCGTTTTTAGTATTCTTCCTGGCGTTCCTGATCTGGACACTGCTGGGCGATGGTTTTGCCGTTAATCCTGAAACAGGTTTCGTGAGCCTGGTGAAGTACAAGTACTTCCACAACCTGATTGAAGTGCCGGTGCTGCTTATTCTGCTGCTCTTAGGGGTGGTGGGTGTGCTATTCGGTATCGGCAACTCAGTTTTGAAGAAAAAATGGCGCAAAGGTGTCTGGTATTCCGGTGCAGGCACTGTGATTACCGTAACAACGCTTCTGTTAGTGGCAGGTTATAACAATACTGCTTACTATCCTTCAACTTTCGATGCCCAAAGCTCACTGACGATATTTAACTCCTCGTCGAGCTTCTACACCCTGAAAGTGATGGCGCTGGTTTCTCTGCTGATTCCGTTTGTGCTGGCTTATATCTTTTACGCATGGCGCGTATTGGAAACTACACACACCACCATCGACGAAATCAACGAAGATTCTCACGCTTACTAATTAAATAAGCATATAACTTTAAAAGCCTGCTTCGCTATGCGAGGCAGGCTTTTTTGGATTATGGTGGTGCGCTTTTAATTCTATCATTTTTAAAGATTTAGGTTAATATACAGACTTATATAAATGCTGGATATGAAATTTAATTTTGTAATTCTTGTCGGTTATTAGTATTTATTTGCTAAATTTGCTCAGGTGCATTGATGCATTATTATTACTAACTACCTTAATACAACCTAAATGAGATTTCAAATAAAATTAAGCCTGGAGAACACGAGACAAAATGTAATACCAATTAATTATCAATACCCTTTGAGTGCAGCAATCTACAAAATACTGCAAAAGGGAGATGCGGAATATGCTCAATTTCTTCACGAAGAGGGCTATGGAAAGGGATATAAGTTTTTCACTTTTTCTGATCTAAAATTAAAGTTTAGATTAGAAAATGGTGATAGAATGCGTGTTTTAGGTGAACAAGTGGAGTTTTTAGCTCATTTCCATATTCCAGAAGCATCCAAAACTTTTATTGAAGGTCTTTTCAAGTCAGAGAATATTGTGATTGCCGATAAAAAATCGAAAGCAGTATTTAATGTACAGTCTATACAGTCGCTACCAAGTCCATTTGATTCATCCGTGCTCAAAAATGCAATAATTCAAATGTTCTTCAAACCTGTTTCTGCAGTTTTAGTTGGGGTGAAGAATGATAGAGACAACTACGATTACCTTAAGCCGGATGACGATAACTACATTGATAGTTTGATTTATAACTGGCGTGGTAAAATTGGAGAAGCTTATGATGAAAAAACTGCTGAGCAAGCTGTTTTACTTGCAGAAGTGGAGCTTTTTGATAATCCCTATCGGTCTCGATTAGTGCATATCAAATCAGAGACTGATGCAGAAACAAAAATAAGAGGATATTTAAACTTCAAACTCAAGCTAACTGCCGAAAAACGGTTTTTAGAACTTATTTATAATACCGGAATTGGATTGGAGAATGCACAGGGAATGGGTTGCCTGGAAGTTTGGGAGTAATACTAAAAAACACAATTGATGGAAAAAATAATTCGACTTTTAATGTTGCTGTCAGGAAACAGAAAATACAGCATGGAAGAGCTTAAGGAGCGCTTGGAGAGCAGTGAGCGGACTGTTTATCGCTATTTGAATAATTTGGAAAATGCCGGATTAGTGCTTGATCGTGAAAATGGCTTATATCGCCTTGTACAAAATACTCCGGAATTAAGAAGTTTACATCGACTTTTTCATTTTTCAGAAGAAGAAGCAGAAATTTTCTATCACTCGCTCTCAAGTTTAGGAATAGAAAATGAAACGAAGGCACGATTGCTTAATAAACTCCATGCTTTGTATGATTTTAAAGCATTGAAAAGAGTAAAAGAGACCCCCAATGTAGAAAAGATAAAAAACCTGGCGGAGGCAATTAATCACAAGAAAAGTGTAATCTTGCTTAATTATAGATCCTCGCACAGTTCAACAGTTAATGACAGATTGGTAGAGCCTTTTCAATTTATGGAGGATTATAAAGCAGTGTGGTGTTTTGACCATGCAGACCAAAAAAATAAACAATTCAAAATCTCACGGATTGGCGATGTTGAAATCTCAGATATTATTTGGAGGTATGAGCATGAGCATAAGTTGCCCTTTCATGATGCTTTTAGAATGTCTGCACCCGAGCCAATATCCCAGGTAAAAGCTACACTTAGTTTGAAAGCTTATAATCTAATCCGGGAAGAGTATCCCATCTCAGAACAATACTTGAAAAAGAAGAACGGTCGGTATCTTTTAGAAATACCCATTGCTGATTTTCACGGTATCGGTCGTTTCGTGTTGGGTCTTCCGGATGAAATTGAAGTGCATGAGCCGGAAGAGTTTAAATCTTTTTTGAAAGAAAAGCGAAAAAAGTTTGATGACTGACAGAATTTGACAGTGGGAGGGGGTATTTTTGGGGAAAATAGAAAAGTCAGTATCTCAAACAATTAACATAACAAATTTCAATTCTATAATAGTGCGATTCAAGTTAAATTTGAAATACTGACATACAACGATAAAATGTTCATAATAACCAAACAATGAGAGTATTTTATATCTTTGTTGAGAAGTTATATGAAATATATGCTGTTTCTGAATAAGTTATTTAAGATAGGAGATTAGGAAATGATAAAAGAGCTAATAAATTTTACAGAGAGTTTGAGTGAAGAGTTTAAAGCACAAGGCACCTTGCCTAAAGAAGGTCTTCACATATTACTTCAGTTTCAAAAAGATGAAGATGGTGGAATTTATATCGATGTTAATAGTTTTCTATATGAACAGTTTTTTAAAAAACAAGATGAAGCTCCATCTGAATTTTTAGAAAAATGTAAGCTGCTTCAGCAAAATTCATGGATGATTGATACTAATAAATGCTTTGATACGATTACTAGAGCGATTCATACATGTAGCCCATATGCTGTAGCAATAAAGCGTGATAATTTAAAGGGTGGGAAAAACTTTGAAAAAAGGAAGAAGGATGGAAAGAATATTGTTTATGATAGCTTTGATGCATATTTTAGCAAAGCAATTGCACTTTTTGACAATGAAGAAACGAAAGAAAAGTATATTGAATTTAAAAACTTTTTCTCGCAAAATACATTCTCTACCTTGATTGAGAAAATAGAAAGTAGCAACGCTGGCAAATATAGGCAATTACAGGAAAAAATTGAAGATTTAAAAAATCAGATCAAAGAAGCTAAAGATAAATCAGAAAAAGAGTATCTCAAAAGTGTTATTTTGAATGTTGAGCAATTGGCAATAAAAGTAAAACCATTAGATGACGATAACTATATTATATTCTATTTGGACGAACCATTAGAACAGTATAAAAACGCACATAAAAAATACTTGGATGATAAACTCTTTAATACGGATAAATATAATACAACGCCTGATGAGAACGGTTTAATTTATGGGACGAATAACTTTATGAATAGCTTTAATAGTGCCATGCCATTCTTGATACATCATACAGCAAGTTTCGACATTACAGGAAGAATTTCTAATGTCGATGCAAAGTTACTATATGATTTGAAAAATATATTTCCGAGTAAAACTTTACCAAACCCATTGCCTGTTTTTATTTATAAAGAAGAGTTGCAAAATAAGGTTATTAGTATTTATAGAGAAAGTGAACTGAAATTCAAGTATCATGAAATAATTCGAAAATTAGTAGAGACCTCCCAAGATGATATTTCAAACTATTATCTGCTTTTTTGGCAAAATACAAAAGACGGAATTGAATTCAAAGATTTTGACTTCGTTACAAAGTTTGAATACGAAATAAAAGACTTGGTCATTCAAAATCTTTTTGAGATAAAGGAGAAGGGAGGTAAATCTAATAAGTATTATCCGCTCATCAAAACAATTTTTGACTTAGAGCAACAAGTATTACATCCTTTAATCCAAAATATGTACCATCGAGTCGATTACTTTGGAGATCTCAGTAAAAAAGAGTACGATAAATTAGATCGTACTTTTGATTCATTTTCCAAGTATCGAAAGGCAGTTTATGATTATGTGTATAAGTCGCAACGAAATACAATTGATGGAAATATCTTTTATGATATGGTGTTTAATAGCATTTTAGATGATATTAAAAATGGAAATGGATATGGAATAAAAGAAAAATTAAATATATGGTACTCTCTGTTTGAATATTTTAATCCCAAACAAAAAACAAATATGATCAACAAATTAAAGGAATATCAGGATTTTGTAGCCGCTCTTATCTCTGGTGAAGAATTGACTGATATAACAGATGAAAAATTTGCATTCGCTGCCGGTCAGGTTGTCGAATACATTTTAAGCAAAAGTAGGTCAGCCGATAACAGTTACAATCTTTTGGAACCCTACTTGCAGCAGTCAAAATGCACCGAGTTTAAGAAGGCGATTGCAAATGACTTTGGAAGATACAAACATGAAAACTTTTCAGGAAATTTCGAAAAGGTAGCAGCATTTGTATTAAGTTATGAAACAGATGTAAATCTGAAACATTTATTACCCCAAATTCTTTCTGGGGTGTTTGCGAAAAATCAATTATTTAGTTCAACCAATAAAATTAATTCGTGATGACAACATTCAATAACCGAGTTTATGGTGCAGCCATAATTAAATCAATCAACTCCAATTATAATGCGGACTTCTCAGGGCAACCAAGAAAATTGCCGAATGGAACTGTATATGCTACTGATAAAGCGTTAAAGTATTCAATCCGAAATTATTGGAAAAATGCATTAGGTGAAAATGTGTTTTATTTTAAGTCTTTGAGTGAGGAAATGTCTCCGCGCACTTTGGACGAAACATACAATTTCCATTTTGGAGATTTTAAAGAGAAAGATAAGACAAAACTAAGATTGGAAGTTCTTGGTAATGTTTTGAAACGCCTGGATGTTAGACTGTTTGGTGGAACTTATGCAGGGAAAACGAATATTTCTATTCATGGTACTTGCCAAATCACACATGGTTTGAACAAGTTTGTCGAAAACGTTATTTATTCAGAACAAATTATGTCGCCATTCCGTAACTCCAATGAGGCGAGTGCTGATAGTACAATGACTACTTTAGGCTCACAATCTCGTTTGCAAGAAGGACATTATGTTCATCATTTTTCAGTAAATCCTAAAAATATCGAAGATGATGTTGCGAGAGTTCAAGGTGTAGGTTTAACAGACAGTGATATTGAAAAGCTTAAAGAAGGTTTGAGAAAAGGTGCAACCTATTATGATTCTGCGGCTAAGGCAGGAACTGAGAATGAATTACTTTTATGGGTTCAACTCAAATCCGGATCAACAACAGTATTGCCATCCTTTGTAAGCTTGATTGATATTAACGAAGAAAAAGAGATTGATTTGTCTAAAGTTAGTTCTTTACTTAAAGAAACTCACATTAAAGATGAGATAGAAAAGATAGAGATCTATTATAATAAATCAAATACTAAAGTGTTAAATGAGCCTGCCGGAGCTGAATTTCATGAGTTGTAATCTCTCAGCCAATGAAATTAATATCATTTGATTTAAAAGCGGATTTTGCTTTTTTTCGGAAACCAGAGACCAATAATACGATAAATCTGTCTTACAATATAATCCACAAACCGGCATTGTTAGGAATATTGGGAGCAATTCTAGGATTAAATGGTTATCAGGAGAAAGGGAAACTACCGGAGTATTACGAGAAATTAAACGATATGAAGATTGGTGTCGAACCTCTTGGTCATGATAAGGGGAGTTTTGCAAAAACGAATATAAAGTATTCGAATACGGTTGGTTATGCAAATAAAGGTTCCAATTTTTTGACCGAAGAGCTTACTTTAATAAATCCGGCATATCGAATATTCCTATTGTTGGATATAGAGAATGAGTTGCAAAGAAAACTGTTCACTTCTTTGCAAAATGGACAATCTGTGTATATTCCTTATTTAGGTAAAAATGAATATGCAGCATGGTGGAATCCTTCGACATTTAAAGATTATGAGTATTCTGACAGAAAAATAGAAAAAAGCGAAAGTGTGAAAATTAAAACTGTTTTTCGGAAAAATATTATCTTAAAAGACAATACAGAAGAGCCATTCCCCGATTTGCTGAGTATAGATTTTGAGGAAGATAATTTTATCTATTTCGAAAGATTACCAAAGGATTTCGACTTAGAATTGATGCAATATGATAATTCTGAATTTGCATATTCGAATTATCAGATAAAAAATGCTAATCTCATAGAAGGATTAGTGTTTGTAGAGGAGTTTAATGCCTATGTTCAGCTATCTTAAATCTATTTCGGATATTTTAAAAGAGTTTCCTGCGTTGCATACATTTTTAAGCAATGCAGGAAGCTATTTTGCGCATCGACCAAAAGCTAATTTAGAAATTTCGGAAGAAACATTAGAAGAGCATATCGAATTAGTAAATCACTATTTTATTGAACTGATTCACGTTCATGGGCTTGATTCGGTTATTGATAAACTGATTTGTGATATTATTGAGAGTAATGATCAAAGAACAGGAAACTATTTAAAGAAATTGTTTGTAGAAACAGTTGTTTTTCATGATTTTGGTAAAATAAATGAACGATTTCAATATGATAGAATGCAGAATGTTATGTTTGAAAATTGTATTGATAAAAGTAGTCCGATTAGCTCAACCCATTCTGCATTGAGTGCGTACATATATCTTACAAAACATTTAAATGAAATTGCTACAAGTTACGCTTCTAATCTGAAATTGATAACCGCTTGCATTTATTTATCATATTCAATATTTAAACATCATAGCAGGCAATTTGATGACGATTGTCTTTTGACTACCAATTTTGCTGAACTTAGGGCAATGACTGACTTCAGTGAAGTCAAAGTTTTTTTTACGCAATATTTGCAGAAATATTCCTTTCAGATTAATCCGAAGATTATTCAACTAATAGGAGAAAATGATTTATTGATTAATAGGCGGATATTAAGAACAAATAATTCCTTTTCATTATATGCCTTTTGCAGATTAAATTTCTCTTTACTTACCGCTTCGGACTATTTGGCAACCAATGAATATATGAATCAGTCACCTTTGTGTGACTTTGGTACACTCTCAAAAGAAAGGATTGAAGAAATATACCATTATATAACCCATTCAGAGTGGTTGAATGAAACGGAAGGAAAGAAAAATTACAATAAGATTATATTTGAAAAGATTGAAGATTACGAGTTAGTGAATCCACGCAAGCCTAATGGTGAAAATCTGAATATCCTTCGTACAGAGATAGCTATTGAAGTTATTCGTAATGTTCGTTTGAATGCTAATAGTAATTTGTTTTATATAGAAGCACCAACCGGTGGTGGTAAAACGAATGTTTCTGCATTAGCAGCCATTGAACTTTTGAAAATTCATCAAGGAAAATACAATAAGGTTTTTTATGTGTTTCCTTTTACTACACTCATTACCCAAACTTACAAATCGCTTAAAGAAACTTTAGGCTTGAAAGAAAGCGAAATGGTGGAATTACATTCCAATGCTGGAATGAAAACTGAAAGCGAAGACGGTAATTATGGAAATAAAAAGCTTAACTATATCAATCATTTATTTGTAAACTATCCGTTTACATTCTTGTCTCATATTCGCTTTTTTGACATCTTAAAAACAAATGAAAAGGAAGCTAATTATCTTTTGCATCGTTTGGCAAATTCAATAGTAGTAATTGACGAATTACAATCGTATAATCCGCAACATTGGGATAAAATTATTTATTTTATAAAGCAATATGCAGATAAATTCAACATTAAGTTTATTTTAATGTCCGCGACATTACCAAAGTTAGACAAATTGAATGTTCTCAACGAAAATGTGCAGGATTTCGTTTATCTTTTACCGGATGCTAAGAAAAAATACTTTAACAACCCAAACTTTTCAGGAAGAGTTACGTTCAATTTTGATTATTTCGAAAGGAAGGATTTAGAACTCAATGAAATCTCAGAAAGACTTCTGCTTGAGTCTAAACAATTATTGAATTTATTTTCAAGAAAACAGCAACAGAATTCTATGATATTGTTAGAACAACTGATTTCTTTGATGAAATATTTGTACTATCAGGTACCATACTGTCACACAGAAGGAAATATATCATTAACTATCTTAAAAATAAAAGTAATCGTAAAAAGAAAATTTTGTTGATAACAACGCAGGTTGTGGAGGCGGGCGTTGATATTGATATGGATTTAGGTTTTAAGGATCGTTCATTAATTGATAGTGATGAGCAGTTAGCAGGTAGAATAAACCGAAATATCAATAAAGAACAATGTGTTTTGTTTCTTTTCAACTATAATAAAGAATCAATAATTTATGGAAAAGACAAACGATTAGAATTTACCCGAAAGCATATTCAGCCTGAACAGTATATTGACATACTGAATAATAAAGACTTTGATATACTGTACGATATAGTTCTGAATAACAGAAATGAATGGAATAATAGAGAATTGGTGGAAAATTTCAGTGATTATGAGAATAAAATTAAATCATTAAAATATAAGTCAGTTCATGAAGATTTTAAGTTAATTGAGAACAAAAATATTTCCTGTTTTATACCTTTAACAGTGCCAATCGAAGTTGATGGTGTCATTGAAGAACAAAAAGATAATGTTTTTACATTAACTGAATTAGATTTTTTAAGTCAACATAAAGTGTTCCCAAATAGAGTTAATGAAATTGAAGGAAAAGAAGTATTTGATATATATTTAAATCTAATCTACAATAAGCAGGAGTTTATAATACAGAGAACAGAAGAGAAAATCCTTCAAGGGATCATGTCTAAATTTGTTTTCTCATTATTTGCAAGTCCGAAAATTGAAGAGCAGATTGTTAAGTATTCTGATGAGGAAAAAAGTGAGTTTGGTTATAAATATATTGAATATTGGGAGAAATTCTACAATGTAGAATCAGGGATGAGTGATAATAATTTTAATAGCAATGAAACTCAATTCTTATGAACATCAACGCCACATTAATCAATCTTTACAAAGTTTGTCCGCGAGAATGCTGGCTACATGCTAACGAAATAAGGATGGAGCAAACCTCTGACCTTGTTGCCGACGGCAAAGTTATCGAAGAAGAGAGCTACCAGAGGCGTACTGAACGTTATTCTCAAATTGAGCTCTCTGTTGAGTTGGGAGGAGGAACACTTTCAGGTAAAATAGATTTCTTTGATACCCGAAACCGTATTGTTCATGAAACCAAGCGAAGCAACAAAGTGGAAAATGCCCATATCTGGCAGGTGAAGTTTTATTTGTGGCTGTTGGAACAGAATAATATCGAAGCAGAAAAGGGAATTATAGAATATCCCAAGTTGCGTGAAACTGAAACAGTTATTTTGACTGATTCCGATAGAGAATATCTGAAAAAGACAGTTTTGGAAATCCAAAAGTTAGTAGCAAGCGAACATTGTCCACCGGTTATCAACGCAAAAATCTGCAAAAGTTGTAGTTATTTTGATTTTTGTTATTCAGGGGAGGTATAAAAATGAAAAAATCCTATTATTTATTCAATCCCGGACGGTTAAGCCGCAAAGACAACACACTGCGTTTTGTACCGGTTGACGAAGATGGCAAAGAAGGAACTGCGAAATATCTTCCGGTGGTTGGTATTGATAATCTTTACTGTTTTGGCTCATTGGATGCAAACAGCGCTTTGTATAACTTCTTAGGGAAAAATGGTATATCGGTTCACTTTTTTGATTATTACGAACATTATACCGGTAGCTTTATGTCCAAAGACTATTTGCTGAGTGGTAAAGTGATTATAGAACAGTCAAAAGCTTATACTTCATCCAAACGTAGAATGGAGATTGCCCAAAAAATCGTAGAAGGAGCAGCTGCAAATATCCTTCGGAATTTAAAGTATTATCAATCTCGTGGTAAAGAACTATCCACATATATCAGTCAGATTGAGCAGTTTGATGAAGATCGAAAAAATGCATCTACGGTTGATGAACTAATGGGATGGGAGGGTAACATCCGGCAGGTGTATTATGATGCCTTTGATGAAATTATTCCCGGTTTTGAAATGGGAAACAGAACTAAGCGTCCGCCATCCAATGAAATTAACGCATTGATTTCATTTTGCAATATGATGTGTTATACCCTCTGTCTGGATCAGATTTATCATACGCAATTGAACCCAACCATCAGCTATCTGCACGAACCGGGATATCGCCGCTATTCATTGGCTTTGGATATTGCGGAGATTTTTAAACCAATTCTGGTGGATAGGCTTATTTTTAGTTTACTCAACAAAAAGGTGTTGAGTGAAAGAGATTTTGATAAAAAACTGAATTACTGTTTACTGAATGAGTCCGGTAAAAAGAAAGTGCTTAGAGACTGGGAGGAACGTCTCAGTCAAACTATCAAGCACCGTAAATTAAACAAACATGTAAGCTACAAGCATCTGGTAAGACTGGAGGTGTATAAATTGATAAAACATATTATGAAAATTGAGGAATATAAGCCGTTTAAGGCGTGGTGGTAACGTAAGGATTAGTGATGATTTGGTGATTTCATTCAATCTTAAAATTAAAATAGTATGTATATAATTCTTGTATATGATATGGGAGAAAAGCGTGTAGCAAAGATGTTGAAGCTATGCAGGCGATATTTAAATTGGATTCAAAATTCAGTTTTTGAGGGAGAATTAACTCCAGCACAATTGCGAGAGCTTAAAATGAAAGCTAAAGACATCATGAACCCTGAGGAGGATAGCTTGATTTTATTTACAAGTAGGAACGAGGAGTGGTTGGAAAAAGAGGTTATAGGTAAAGAGAAAAATGAGCTGACCTCATTCTTGTAAAGTCGTCCAAAGTACAATAATAATTGAATAATTAAGCGATCTTTGATATTTTGATCTTAACTGTCGTTTAATGAGATAGATAAAAGTCGTCGGAACCCACCTCTTTTAGCACAATTGGTGGTAGACGACTTTTATCTCATTTTTTTAACCAAAAAATTTTATAAGTAATTGATTAGTAATCATTTTAATTTATTATCTTTACGACTCTTAATCGCACCTATTTGGAATTGAAACAGAACTTGGAAGTTTAGGTGGTAAAGGCACAACATCCTCTTAATCGCACCTATTTGGAATTGAAACTTACTCTAGGATACAAACACATATGACTATTTTTTTTCTCTTAATCGCACCTATTTGGAATTGAAACTTAAGAGACTCTCTCGAATTAGCTAATGAATTAGGCTCTTAATCGCACCTATTTGGAATTGAAACATAACAAAGAGCTCGTGAAGCTTGTTATAGATAACTCTTAATCGCACCTATTTGGAATTGAAACAAACATATCAAAGTGATATTTTCAATAACTGGGTTCTCTTAATCGCACCTATTTGGAATTGAAACATTATGCACAAGTATGGTGAAATGTCGGCTGATGCGGCTCTTAATCGCACCTATTTGGAATTGAAACTTTCAGCGGTTAA
>CAYPPC010000033.1:0-16394 GCA_964412435.1 uncultured Paludibacter sp. | reverse complement strand
CACGTAGACGGCGCTTATGGCGGTTTCTTTATTTTAACCTCCAAAAAGGATTGGTTCAAAGGGATAGAAAGAGCCGACTCTTTAATAATTGACCCGCACAAAGGTTTGTTTTTACCTTACGGCGTGGGCGCAGTTTTGGTAAAAGATGCCAACGCCGTTCTCCACTCTAATTATTACACTGCCAACTATATGCAGGATGGGTATAACGAAGAATTACTGAACAGTTCTGCCAATTTATCGCCCGAATTAACCAAGCATTTTAGAGGTTTGCGGGTATGGTTGCCGCTGCAAATTCACGGTATAGAGCCATTTACAGCTTGCTTAGAAGAGAAATTATTACTTGTTAGCTATTTTAGAAATAAACTTCGGGACCTTGGTTTTTGTCTCGGTCCCAAACCTGATTTATCGGTAAGTTATTTTTGGTATCCTTTTGAAACCGAAGTGGATGAGAAAAACAAACAGTTGATGGATGAGATGCACAAAGATGGCTCTGTGTTTTTGAGTTCTTCCATTATCAATAAACAGTTTGTAATTCGCATTGCTATTTTAGCGTTCCGTACCAAAAAGGAGACAGTTGATGAAGCTGTTGAAATGATCAGTCGTTGTTTGGATATAGTAAAGCAAACAGAATAAAAGCTAAACCTTTTTTAAGCAAACAGCACAAATTCTCAATAGCAAGCCTTTATTAGCTCATTTTCACATCTTTATTAGCTAATTCTCACATTTAAATATTGACTAATTTACAAACTCCACCATTTTTCAGGCAGATAAACATTTTCCAATTGTTTGGCTGCTTCAAAAAGCGGAGCCATCTCTTTATCGGTAAAACCGGCAATGCCACAACCGACACGGGTAACTAAAAATTTCAACCGCGGATTCGCTTTGGCAAACTGAATAAACTCCTCCACATAAGGTTGTATCGCCTCTACTCCACCGTGCATAGTCGGTATGGCGTATGTTTGACCGTGCAGACCAACACCCTCACCCCAAACTGCACCAAACTTCTGATGGGCAATGCGAGCAGCACCGCCGGCGTGCATTCCCTCCAAATTGCTGCCAAACACAAAAATCTCATTGCCGGCAAGCTCAGTAATCATATCTGCTGAAACTCTCATCGTTATTTTGTTTATTTATTAGTTGTTCGGTATTAATATTTTAAGCTTATCTTGAATGTCCAGTCAAAAATATCGAAGATATTTTTCTCTATGTTCTCCAACACTTCAATTCTAAGCACATCAAAACTTAAATTTTAGAAACGCTATGTTTGCTATGTGTTATGTAAGTTTAGACTGAATAAATTCCGACTTTTAATTCAAATTCTCCTACTTTTTCCGTTTGCTGAAATAGTTTCCAAAGAAAAGCCCCTGATATTGCACCGAATTATCCCAGTAAGTGGCATTGTGTCCGCCCGGGCGGGAGATAAAATCGTGCTTTATATTTCGGTACAGCAGCTCCCGATGAAGTCTTTGGTTCACTTCGTAGAAAAAATCTTCTGTTCCGCAATCAATAATAATTTCCACGCTACCGGGCGTTAACAAATGAAGTTGATTGATTACCGTGTGTTGCTCCCAGTTTTCGGGCTGCTCTTTCATTTTTCCCAGCAAGTGCAAAAGGTTCCAGTTATTCGGGAAAGGTCGTATATCCACACCGCCACTCATGCTGCCGCAGGCACCAAACACCTCCTGGTGACGAAAGCCCAGATAAAGTCCACCATGACCGCCCATACTCAATCCGGTAACTGCACGCGCTTCACGTACCGCATCGGTTTTATAGTTATTATCTATCCAGGCAATCAGCTCATCAGCCACAAAGCTTTCATAACGCACAGACTCATCCACCGGACTATCCAGATACCAGCTATTACCTGCATCGGGACAAACCAGCAGCATCTGGTACTTATCAGCCAGCTCAATCACCGAAGGCATTCCCTTCACCCAGGTGGCATGATTTCCGCCATAGCCGTGCAGGAGATAAAGCACCGGGTAATTCTCCCCTTTATCATAACTGTCGGGCAGCACCAGCACCGTTTTGATATTTTTCTGCATACCGGGGCTAAAAACCTGCACCGTATCCACTTTTGCAGCATGACTAACGATAGCTAAAATCGTAAACAGGAAGGTATAGAAAAGCTTTTTCATAATGGAATTCATCAATTAAATATAGAGAACAAATATACGATTTTTAATGGAATATGGATAAAACGGATGAAAATAACACCTTTTCGTTCGTATTATAAATCTGAATATATATTCGCGTTACGAAGTATCCGTGTTCTACCTATAGTCAAATCTACTTAAAGCATAACACAGATAATAATCAAAACAGTTTCGTACAGCCTTGAAACATTTTACATCACACACAAACAACATCTTATAATTACACAACATATATCTTATATTTACACAGCATAAATCTTATATTTACTCAAATTATATCTTATAAATACACAATGCAGATTTTATATTTACACAGACTTAACAAGGAGGTTCTAAACCTTAGTAAAAAAAAGCATCCATATCAAACAATAAAAAAACGGCTCTGAGCAAGCTCAAAACCGTTTTCTAACTCTATTTCAAAAGAAGGAACTACAGGCTTTCACCAAAGTCCTCTTTAAATTTTGCCATCAGTTTCTGCGGCCAGTCATTGATCGGCTCCAGGCCTCCCATAAAGAATCGCAGCACGGGTGGCTCATAAACAAATTTCAGTCCGCCAATCAGTTCGCGGTTTTGGTAGAGCCAGTTCATCCGGTCCTCTACATATTTAATTTGGGAGAGTGTAAACACACGACGCGGAACTGCCAGACGCAGCAGCTCCATATCTGCGTAGGTTTCGTTGCCCTCCTCATCACGCTGATTCGACACTGAGCCGCGCTCCATTCCCCGGATACCGGAGATCAGGAAAAATGCAGCTGCCAGTGCGCCTGCCGGGTACTCGGTTTGCGGAATGTGAGAACACATCTGCATTGCATCTACGTGCACGCCCAGTACACCGGCCGGCTTAATCACCGGAACCCCCTTTTTATCCAATTCATTTACCAGGTACTCAATAAACATCGGACTCTGGCTAATCACAGTTTCATCTAATGTTTCGTACAGCCCCACAGTCATACTCTCAATTTCACGCACTGAGATACCACCGTAAGTGAGGAAACCTTCATACAAAGGCACCAAAGCTTCCAGCTCTTTGAAAACCTCCGGTTTGTTGGTGGCAATACCACCTCCGCGCGACGAAGTAATTTTTCGTGCCGAGAAATAAACGATATCTGCCAGTGAAGTCATCGCTTTGATAACCTCACCCATATTGCTGTTCTTGAACTCCTCTTCGCGTTTGAGAACCAGATAAGCATTTTCGCCCAGTAAACTGGCGTCGAGAACAATCCGGATTCCATATTTATCTGCAATTGCACGCACATCGCGTAAATTCTGAACCGAGAAGGGCTGTCCGCCAATCAGGTTGGTTGAAGCCTCCATACGGATATAGGGGATATTCTCAACACCGGTCTCCTCAATCACCTCCACCAGCTTTTCAACATTCATGTTTCCTTTGAAAGGATGCGAAGAGTTGATCACATAAGCCTCATCATAGAGCAGCTCCACAATTGAACCGCCATTCTCTGTAATATGAGCCATCGCAGTGGTGAAGTGATAGTTCATCGGCACCACGTTGCCGGGCTTAACATATGCTTTTGACAAGATATTTTCTGCAGCGCGTCCCTGGTGAACGGGCAGGTAATACTTCAGCCCGAGCACCTCTTCCACCGCCTTTTGCAAACGCATAAAACTTTGCGAACCCGCATAAGCATCATCTGCATGCATCATGGCTGCCAGCTGGTTATCACTCATGGCGTTGGTGCCGCTATCGGTGAGCATATCCAGAAATACATCGTTTGTAGTCAGCCGGAAAGTATTATAACCCGCCTCATTGAGCGCCTCCAGACGTCTTTCAATAGGTACGAGGTTGAGTTTTTGCACAATACGTGTTTTGTGCAGTTCGAGCGGAATATTCTCTCCGCTAAAGAATTTAATCTCCTGCATAATTTATCTTTTTTGTTATAAAAATACTTATTTAGCTCTTTTCTGCCGGCATTCTGGAACATATCTCATCTGTCTCTTTTTGAACCGGCAGGGAAAAGATCGAACATTTTGAAAGCAAAACAGAGCTCTCGCTAAAATTAAAGCGAATAAATTCACAAATTGCTTGCAAAGATACAGATTTTATTGAAACCGGATATACAAAAAAGCGAATATTTTTTGAATTTGCCTTTTATTACATCGGATCCACATCGAGACTGATGCGAAGTGATTTGAAGGGGGACTGCGCTAAAAGTGAGTTTGTCATTGTTTGAAGCACCTCTTTGGCTTTGTCAACCGGTGCATTGACTTCAATTTTGAGCAGGATATTTTTGATATAGTAATTTTGCACCCGCGACACCATCGGGATATTGGGACCATAAACTCTGCTGCCGAAATAGGTTCTCATCTGTTGCGCAAGCTCTTCGGCTGCTTTGTCGGTCACCTTATAATCGCGGTGACGCAGCGTGATCTCTATCAACCTGAAAAACGGCGGATAACGAAACAGCTCACGCTCTTTGGTTTGTGTTTTGAACATTCCCACATAGTCGTTGTGCATCACCTGACGAATTACAGGGTGCTCCGGATTGGAGGTTTGCAGCACCACTGTACCTCTTTTATTTTTGCGGCCTGCACGTCCACTCACCTGTGCCATCAGCTGATAGGCCCGTTCGTGCGAACGAAAATCAGGAAAGTTAAGCATATTATCTGCATTGAGAACACCCACCAGGCTCACCCGCTCAAAATCGAGCCCTTTGGTGACCATCTGGGTTCCCACCAGAATATCAATTTTACCGTTTTCGAAATCACTGATAATCTTTTCGTAAGATTTCTTTCTACGTGTTGTATCAAGGTCCATGCGTGAAACCCGTGCTTCCGGAATCAGCTCTGCCAGCTCTTCCTCGATCATCTCTGTGCCAAAACCCTTGTTTTCAAGTCCCGGAGTTTTACAAACCGGGCATACTTCCGGTATATTTTCGGTGTAACCGCAGTAGTGACAGGTCAGTTTGTTCAGAAAACGATGCACGGTAAGCGAGACATCACAGTTTCTACATTTGGGAACATGCGCACAAGCTTTGCACTCCAGCATGGGAGAGTATCCGCGTCTGTTTTGGAACAGTATAACCTGTTCGCTGCGCGAAAGTGCACGTTTCATCTTTTCGAGCAGCAAGGGGGTGAAGTGTCCCTCCATTTCCTTTTTGCGATAAGCCTCCCGGGTGTTGGCAGTAAGCACATCCGGCAGCTCCAACTCCCGGTAGCGCTGCTTCATCTCTACCAGTCCGAACTTGCCGGTTTGAGCATTGTAATAGCTTTCGATGGCCGGTGTGGCCGACCCAAGCAATGTTTTTGCCCCATGCATCTGTGCCAGCACAATAGCAGCATTGCGGGCATTGTAGCGGGGTGCGGGGTCATACTGCTTAAAACTGCTCTCATGCTCTTCGTCTACAATCACCAGCCCTAACTGGCGAAAAGGGACAAAAAGAGAAGAGCGGGCACCAATAACAATCTCATAACCTTTGTCATTCAGCAGGCTATTCCAGATTTCCACCCGTTCTGCATCTGAAAAGCGGGAGTGATAAACCGCCAGTTTATTGCCAAAAATTCGCTTCAACCGGGAAGTGAGCTGAGTAGTCAGGGCAATTTCAGGAACGAGATAGAGCACCTGCTTTTTTTGCTTCAGCATCTCTTCAATCAGGTGGATATAGATCTCGGTTTTACCGCTGGAGGTCACTCCGTGCAGCAGTACCGTGCTTTTTTTAGTAAACTGATCGTACACCTCTTTCAGTGCCTGCTCCTGAAACTCATTCAGCACACTCAACGCCTCCGTTTTGAGTTTTGATCGATCCAGCCGTCCTACCTCTTTCCTGTAAATTTCGAGCACACCTCTATCAGCCAGAGACTTCAGAATTCCTTCAGAAACTCCTGACGTTACAAGCAGCTCCTTCTTGGATACTTCCCGGGCTTTTCCGCTCAAAGCTTTCGACAAGTCCAGCATTTTCATCAACAGATCTAGCTGTCTGGGAGCGCGACTAAGCTCATCAAAAACACTGTGCATCGTTGCCTGGTTTGTAGCATCCACCGCCATCCGTACGTAGGAGAGCATTTTAGGACGGTATCTTTCGTGCAGCTCTTCACTGATTTCAACCAGCCCTTTTTCCATCAAAGATTTCAGCAGAGGCAAGGCCGATTTTACACCGGCTAGCGATGAGAGTTCCGAAACTTTATGAATTTTTGCATCGGCCAGCAGGTCAATCAACCTCTGTTCGCCCGGAGTAAGTTTTATATCCCCTTCAAAATCAGTGTTGATACGAACCAGAGTTTCACTTTCAATTTTTAGCCCGGCGGGCAAAGCTGCCTGATACACCTCCCCTAATGCCGATTGGTAGTAAGCTGCGATCCACTTCCAGAGCTTTAGCTGAGGATGGCGCAAAATCGGCTTTTCATCCAGCAGGTAGATGATCTCTTTGGTTTCGTAATGCTCGGGCGGATTGCTGTGAATCAGCGTAACAATTCCGGTGTACATTTTCCTTTTGCCGAAAGGAACCACCACACGCATTCCGATAGTGATCTTCCGGCCCCACTCATCGGGCACAGAGTAAGTAAATGTGCTGTCGAGCGGCAAAGGCAATATGACATCGATATATTTCATTTAAATAGTGTACTTTTGCAAAAATACGAATTAATAAGTAGAATTGTAAGTAAGTTTTCAAAAATATGAATCCAATACAAATAATTGAGAGATATTACGATAAAGGGTCGAAGCTTTATGAGATACTGATAACCCACAGCATGCAGGTGCGCGACAAAGCGCTTAAAGTGCTCGACAAACATCCGGAGCTGCAGGCTGACCGACAGTTTATCAGCGAAGCCGCACTCTTGCATGACATAGGGATTTTTCTAACCTCAGCGCATGACATTTCTTGCTACGGCACACATCACTATATTGAACACGGTGTGCTGGGAGCGGAAATTCTTCGCCGTGAGGGTTTGTCTGAACATGCACTCGTAGCAGAAAGGCACACCGGAACCGGATTGTCAAAAGAGTGGATTATTGAGAAAAAACTGCCTTTGCCTCAACGTGATTTACTGCCGGTTTCGCTCGAAGAGCAGATTATCTGTTATGCCGATAAATTTTACTCAAAATCTGATATGGAAGCTGAAATTCCTGTAGAACAGATTGTTAGTAAACTGGCCCGGTTCAGTGAAGAAAATGTGAAAAAGTTCCTGGAATGGCATGAAATATTTTCCTGACAAATGCACAATTTTCGGTAAGTAATACAGAATGAGCCCGTTAAAATTGTTAATATTGTAAAAAATAAGGCCGTTCGCGGGCTAAAATATGTTGTATAACATTTTTTTGAGTACTTTTGCAGTCGAAGAATAAATAATTTTTTAATTACCAACAAAAAGAAAAAACTATGTTTACTGAAAAAATTGGAAATAATGCCGGATTAGTATGGGCTGTATTGGAAAATGGAGAGGTGGAAGTAAAAGTTTTGAAAAAAGAGACTAACTTAATCTACAACGATCTATACGCAGCACTTGGCTGGTTGGCTCGTGAAGACAAATTAAACTTCAGAGAAGAAGGCAAAGACTTATTTATCTCACTGGCTTAGTCCGGTAAAAGAGACTAAAAAGCGGGTTCGAAAAAATTTCGAACCCGCTTTTTTTGTGCTTAGCGATTGAATAATAGCTGTTATTTTCATTCAAACTAATCAAGCTCTTCATTTATCCTTTTTACCTCATTAATAAGCAATGGGTATGCAGGCCAAAGCATATCATGACCGTAACCATCGAGTTCGTAAAGTTTAGTTTTTGCGTGACCATGCAGCTTCATCATACGCAGCAGATAAGCATTTTCTTCGTAGCGGCCCAAAAGCTCAAGTTCTCGATCTCCTGTAATCAGTGTCAAGGGCGGTGCATCGGCACGTGCATGAAATATTGGCCCATACTTATCGATTGTAGCTTGTTTTTCACCTAAACCACGTTCTTTTCTAATTGTAAAATGAGTAATTGCCTGTCCGCTGAAAGGTATCAGACCTGCTATTTTATCCGCATCGACACCGTGTTGGGCTAGCCAGCTTTTATCAAGGCCAATCATCATGGCCAGGTAACCACCGGCAGAGTGACCGGAAATAAAAACTCGTGAAGCACTACCACTGTATTTTTCTATATTGTTAAAAACCCAGGCGGTCGCAGCCGCAGCATCTTCGATGTAAACCGGAGCCTGTACCTGAGGGTGTAACCGGTAACCTACTCCAACAACACAAAAGCCCTGTTTTTTCAGTTCATCCGGAATTTCCTTATCACCACCGGACAATCCGCCACCATGAAACCAGATAATGGTGGGCACATCGCTCTTATTTTCAGGATAATAGACATCCAAACGACATTTCTCTAAAGCGTAAGCATCATCTTTTTCTTTTACATCAAGATAAAAGATATTCTCTTCTAATTTGTATATGTCATTTTGCGCGAATAGTGCTCCAAGCGTAAAAATGATGAATACGGGCAGTAAAAGTAGTTTTTTCATATCTGTTATTTTACTGCATCCATCTCAAACTAACCACTTCTCCGGGGCGGAAAGTATAATCAAACGAAACGTTACCCGCTTCGATACGCATTGTCTTTTTGGCATCGCCGTAATAAACCGCTAAATATACCAGACTGCCATCGGGATTGAGAAAAGCCGATCCATCGATTGAACTACTTTCACTATGCAAATGCCGGGCACCGGGCTGAACAAAGCGACCATAATGCGCCAGAGCATAATACTCTCCATGCTTCTTTATCTGGCCAGATGAATTAATTTCAACAACGCCGTAACAGTCCTGGCAACCCAGATTTTTCGGACCGTTATTCTCATCGAGTGCCAGATTCCACAGTAGCACATTTTTAGTCCGGCAATTAGTTGCACCAATCATCAGTTCGCTCATATACCAGTGCACATTCTGATCAAAATCAGGTGCCCACCCACCTCCAGACTGTTCGGTGAAATAGATATTCCGGTCAGGATGAGCTTCATGCACCTTGCAAAGAGCTGACACATGCCCCTTGTACAAGTGGAAACCACTACCATCAACATAAGCTTTCGCCTGCGGATCGTTCAAAATCGAAATAGGGTAATCGGGATTATCGCAATTGTGATCAAAAAGTACTATTTTAGTTGGCAGTTCACTCGCTTCCAATTTTGGACCTAAATAATCGCGCACAAATACCAACTGCTCTTCAGCAGTCATATCCATACATGGGTAAGCAGCGGTCCCAAATTCCGGTTCGTTTTGTACTGTCAGGGTGTGAATGGTAACTCCTTCACTTCGATAAGCTTCGATATATTTAATTAAATAATCGGCATAAACCGCATAATATTCAGGCCTTAATTTACCTCCCACCATACTGCCGTTTGACTTCATCCAGGCGGGTGGGCTCCAAGGTGTAGCCATAATCTGCAAACCGGGATTGATTGCTAAAATCTCTTTTAACATCGGAATTACAGCTTTATAATCTTCTGCTATCGAAAAATTGCTGAGAGTTATATCTTCCGTTTCACTATAACTGAAAAAATCGAATGAAAAGTCTGAGGCACCTATGCAAAGCCGGGTGTAGTTAATCCCCACCCCTTCCGGTGTAAAAAGTTCGCGAAAAAGCGAGTCGCGCTGCACGGGCGAGAGATTATTCTGAAAAACCCACGCCGAAGCGTGTGTTAGTGCAGCCCCTACGCCATCCATGCTTTGTTGCTGCTCTTCCGGAAATATACGAATAACATCCATCGTATTGGGATCATTTCCAATGACATTAAACCGGGACTCGACCAATAATTGGTCCGTGTCGGGCAGTGAACTAAGCACCTGTACACTTTCTTTTTGTTGACAGGATACAAGTAAAAACATGAAGGAAAGGATAAGTAAGCTTATCTTTTTCATAAGATTCAATTTCTAAAGATTTTATTTAAATTTAAAACTAACCACCGATTCGTCGAACTGGTTATATGTGAATTTTCGTTCACCAATACGAATGCTATAGTTTTGCCTGGCGCCACTTCGGTTCATCACCACAACCACTTTACTTTCATCACTGTTTATAAAAGATGATACGGTGAGACCGGCTGGCATTTTTGCCGAATAGTTTTCAATGCGCTTTGCATTCAAACGTACAGGTTTTGCAAAATGACCCAGCAAATAGTACTCTTCGTTACGAATATAAGTTCCATCAGATTTTATAGTAACCACACCGCGACAATTCTGACAACCTCCTGTTGTAGTGGTTGGCCCGTGATTTTCATCTAAAGCCAGATTCCACATAATGAAATTTTTTGAACCTCGGTTAACTGAAGCCATCAGAAACTCCTTCATATACCAAAACATATTGCCCATTCTCGTATCGGTGTTCCAGCCTCCGCCCGATTGCTCTGTAAAATATACGTCCTTATCAGGATGCAACTCCTGTACCTGATCAATGGCTGATGCTCGTCCGCCATATCCGTGCCAACCGGTTCCGGCTACGAATGTCCGGGTTACCGGGTCGTTTAGAATATTAATCGGATAATAAGCCATATCGAAATTGTGATCCCAGATAATTATTTTCGTATTCAAGTTTTCCTTCCGGAATTTCGGCCCCAAATAGTCGCGTATAATCACATTTTGCTCACTCCACAACATTTTCATCGTTGGATAGGTTGAGATTTCATGCATTGGTTCATTTTGTAGCGTGATTGCATCAATTGTTATACCTTCTGTAGCAAAAGCTTTTACATATTCCACAAAGTAGTTGGCAAAGTCATCATAAACTTCACTACCCTTCAAACTACCGCCATACATATGATTGTTGGTTTTCATCCAGGCCGGAGCACTCCATGGACTGGCCAAAATCTTTATAGTCGGATTAATTGCCAGGATTTTCTTTAAAACCGGCAGCAAATCGGTTTTATCCCTCTCCGGAATGGCAAACTTACTAATATCTGCCACATCACAATAACTGTAAGTTCCCACAGAAAAATCAGAAGAACCTATGGTGATACGCAGATAATTAATGCCTATTCCTTTTTCGGGATCAAACAAATCCTCGAGCAGTGCCTTCTGTTTCTCCTCACTCATGTTTTTAATTAGATAAGCAGAGGACCCGGTAAGCGCAGCACCAAACCCTTCCATCGTCTGATAAAGTTCGGTAGAATCAAGAACTATTGTAAAGTCTCCAATCTCTTTCGAGAAATGGAGATCGCTCTGTTTCGTCATCAGATGCACTTCGTTATCTGTGGTAAGCCATACCGATACTTCGCCCGTTTCTTCTATGGGATTATCCGGGTCTGGTTTTGGCTCATCTTTCGTTTTTGGATTGCATGATAAAAGGAAAGAAAGCAGTAAAAAAAGTGTAATGTTGTATAAATTCCGTGGTTTCATCTGTTTTTTCCCCTTAAAACTTCCCGTTTGGGAAGTGTGCCGACTTAGGTAAGGGGTGTCGGATTTGATTTTTACTACAAAACCGGGGGCTTCTATTTTGCTCCGGATTTTCATTGAGAGTTAAAATACTGTCCCGGAAAACCCCGGGACAGTATTTCAATTAATTCTAACTATTTAATCTTCTCAAAGGTAGTTTTTTTAGTATTAATATCAATCACAAACCGGTAGATTCCGGGTAGATTGGCAAACGCATCAGTTGCGTTAAAGTTGCCCTGATCATTCGGTGAAGGAGAATAGAGATAGCCGTTAGCCGGTTTTTCATAAGCATCAGAGCTCTCTTCGTCACCCCATGTACGCTGGTGCATAAACTTCACACCAAAAGTAAGTCGCCAGGGTTCTTTCGCCTCTTCGTCCATTTCATGATGAGCATAGAATACCGCCTCAAAAACACCCTCTTCCACTTTTCGACAGAAATGATATTCGAGTGGCGAATTCCAGTTCCAGGATGAAGTTTTAATACCCGGTGTGCGTGCCGGTCCCATACCAACGCCAACCAGCCATAGTGCATCAGGATATACGGCATCGGGTTGTTCTACAAATACATAATCAAGTCGCGGCAGGTAATAAACCGTATAGATACCGGTTTTCCCAAGGAACTTCACCCGGTTGCCTTCCTGATATTCAAAGAATGTAGGTATCATAGAGTTTTCCACATCACTCACACCGCTGATAGTCATCTCAGTGCCTTCTCCAAGATACATTACAGCTGTTTTCCACTCTTCTTTTGTAGCAGCATTCATGTGGTCAACAGAAGTCATCTGCTTCGGGATAAAGCTATTCACATTCATCTCTGTAGCCGGCATCAGCTTATCACCCTCTCCTTTTACCGTAAAATTAAACAGATCAACGGTGATTTTTTTGTAACCAACCAACTGCGGATCATATAGTTTGATCTCTTCACCTGAAACAGTTGGCAAGTTACCTTCAAAGCTCACATCCACCAGGCTCAGGCTACCATTTTCCCAACCAAAAATCAGATTATCTGAATGGGTATAATCTATTTTATTAAAACGATTTACCTGGGTAGCCAAACGGAAAGCGATATCATTATCCAATGTTAAGTTATCCGCCTGATAAATAAAATTTTCAGCATCAATTAATTTTAATTCAGCAGTTTTAGTGGCTGTTGCCAAATAGAGTTTTGGTACCTCGGGGCGCATAGCTGTTGTGCTGGCAATCACGGTATCTCTTTTTGTTCCTTCTACGTTGATAGTACTGAGATGAAACTCCACCTGAGCACCCTGTGGCATGCGTGCTACAAAAGGAACCCCATATTTCAGGTTTACTTCTGCAGCATTTCCTTTGGTACGCACCGATTCTTTGGCAATGATTTCATCGCCTACCACCACCTTAACTTCTAAAGTAGAGAGTGGCGTGAGCGGATCTGCAACTGCCACTGCGAGCGATACCGAGTCACCATAAACGATATCAGCTTCGGCCACTACCGCATTTTTAAAAACAGGCATTGATGCCGGAAAATGCGTGCGCAATTCCTCCTCCTTACAGGAAGTAAAAATCAGTGCTATCAGTCCGATTAAAAATAAGATTTTATTTATATTCTTCATTGTTGTAACTATTATTTGTTTCTTAATAACCCGGATTTTGAACTAAATTAGTATTTAAGTCAATAGCAGTAGATGGGATTGGGAAAAGATAGGACGATTTCGAGTAGGCCCGACGCAAAGGCAGACGACCAATGTCGCGTGCATTGAGCGAATTCATCACCTCTTCCACTTTTTCGTTGCGCACTAAGTCGAACCAACGCTGTCCCTCGAAAGCAAGCTCAAGTCGACGCTCTTTCAATACAGCTTCAAGCATCGCCTCTTTGCTGGCCTTGGCACTTGCAGGCAAAGCCGGAAGTAGCACACGGGCTCTCACCTGATTCACAATAGCTTCTGCCTGATTCAAATTTTCAGCACCACCAAGTTGTGCCAGTGCCTCTGCTTTTAGCAAAAGGATATCAGCATAACGCAATTTAATAATGCTATGCACCGCAGAGCGCATTTTATACATAAACGGATAGTTACTGGCAGGATAATAATTGCTCCAAAATGCCTGATAGTAAACAACCGATTCGTTGTAACGAATCATATCATTTTCATTCTCAAAAGCTGCAATTAAGTCTCGTGTCGGAGTCAGCCATTTTGCCCAGGCGTAATTAGACTCCGGGTCAAGAAGATCTTTACCAAACATCCAGGTAACCCAGTTACCTCCGCCGGGGAAGAAATTCATCTCTAAAATAGATTCTGCTGTTGAGCGGGTTTTCAAGTCTGTTTTAGCTGCATTCATCTCCCAGATATCACCATATTTAGGGTTTAGTTTGAAACCCTCAGCCTCCAGAGCATCACAGTATTGAATTACTTTGTTATAATCACGAACAGGAGCTTCGGCATATACTTTAGCTAAAAGAGCCCTGGCAACCGATTTAGTAAGTTTGGTTTTGTCTGCCGGATTATTGGCCGGTGCATCAGCTATTCCATCATTCAAATCCTGAATAACTTGTGCATAGGCTTCTTGCGGATCAGTTTGGGAAGGGTAATAGAGCGGATAAACCTCTTCAATGTTATCAGCTGTTATGTCAATTCCCTCCTTAGTAACTACCGGGATATTTCCCCACAGACGCAACATATCAAACCATATAAGTGCACGGAAAATTTTCGCCTCTGCTTTCCATGCTTTACGTTCTTCGGGTGTGAGCGAGTTATCAGGTACTTTATCAATATTTTCAATGATAGTGTTTGCCTGCGCCACATCACGCAAAAAACGCGGCCAATCACGCTCAATCACACTGTTACCTCCATCAATTGAGTTATCTTCAACAGGTACCACCTGTGAGCCTGTACTTCCTCCATACGAGTTATCAGAGCGGGTTTCTGTAAGCATCAGATAGTCGAGATACCAGTGTTCCTGATCGCGCAACTTGCGATATATAGACTCATATTGCGACAACATTTCTGCTTTAGTTTTATACTTGATTGAGTCCGTGCTCGATGTTTGCCCGTAGTTCTTTTCTGTATATTCTGAAATAGGGTCAATATCAAGTGAACAAGAGAGCAGAAACACAATCAGGCCTCCGCCGACCAAAAGTTTGGATAATATTTTTGTTTTCATGTGTTTATATTTAGAATTCAAGATTAAGACCGATAATAAAAGTGCGAGTTTGCGGATAAGTTCCCCAATCAATACCTTGAACGGTACCGCTACTTCCCCATTGATTCACCTCCGGATCGAAGCCCAGGTATTTGGTAAAAGTAAGTAAGTTGCTGGCCGTCATATAGGGCTGGATACGACTTACACCATATTTCTTCAGTTTCCCTGTTGGCACATTGTAGGATAAAGTTACATCTTTTACACGCAGGAAACTTCCATCTTCCACATAATAGGATGAAACTTTCATATCGTAACCTGCTTTGGGAATAGTAGTGAGCATACCCGGACGACGCCAGCGGTCAATAACGCGGATCGATTGGTTTTTAGCATCATACATTCCTTCTGTTTCCATACGCGAAGCATTAAAAATATCGTTACCGTAAGAACCCTGCAAAAGAATACTCAAATCGAAGTTTTTATATGAGAATACGTTGGTCATACCAAAAGTGAAATCAGGATTTGGATCTCCGATATAGGTTTTGTCTGAAGTAGTTATAAACCCGTTTCCATCTATATCGCGATACATCAGTTCACCGGTCTCCGGATCAACCCCATCGCTGATGTAGCCGTAAAAGCCCCCTAATGGTTGTCCCGGTTCGTTTCGAACAACATATTCCGTGATATTTTCACTGGTTTTTGCAGCATAATAAACTTGTGATAAAACCAGTTTTGTCAGTTTATTTTTGTTGTGCGAGATATTGAAGTCAGTTACCCAGGTGAAGTTTTTATTATCAATATTTCTTGAGTTAAAACTAAACTCAATCCCTTTGTTTGACATTTCACCCTCGTTACGCATTATGGAAGAAGCAGTGGATGCACCGGCCGGCAGACTCACGTACATCAACATATCGGTAGTATATTTTGAGTAATAATCAAGTGCAAATGTAAGCCGGTTTTTCAAAATAGTCAGGTCTATACCGAAGTTAGTTTGAGTGGTTGTTTCCCAGGTTAAGTCTGAGTTACGCAACTCATTCATGGTAATAATGGGTCTTGCAGTAGCCTTACCCTCTTCCCACCAGTTTTGTCGGCTAATTGAAAAGCGTTGCAGGTAACTGTAATCGCTCAGCCCGGCCTGGTTACCGGTTTGTCCCCATCCGCCCCGGATTTTCATATCATCAATCCAACTGACATCTTTCATAAACTCCTCTGAAGAGATACGCCAGGCAGCAGATGCTGATGGGAAATATCCCCAGCGATGATTCGGATTAAGTTTCGACGAACCATCAATACGCATATTCACAGTAGCTAAATATTTGCTATCATAATTATAAGCCAGGCGACCTACATAAGACATCATAGCCCATTTAGATTCAAAGGTACCTCCATTCGTAATTTTGTTACCGGCATTTACCGTTTTGATACTGCCATCATGGAAATATTGAGAGCTTAAATAAGATGTATTGTAGTGCGATGTTGTTCCGGATGTACCACCCATAAAATCGAACGCGTGTGCACCCACAGCTTTGTTATAACTCAGGATATTGTCATAAATCATAATCGTTGCAAGCGCACGATTATCTTCTGCCACTCCTCCCGTAGTTCTTCCGTAACCAGTTTTCAGAGGATCCAGAAAACTTGTATAATTATTATAATGTCTGTCCATCGTTACCGATGAACGCAATTTCAGATTGGGTAGAAATGTAATTTCTGCCGAACCTGTACTGATAAAGCGATTATTAACCGAACGATTATCCTCCGTACGCGACATATTTTCCAC
>CAYPPC010000032.1:12835-16554 GCA_964412435.1 uncultured Paludibacter sp. | reverse complement strand
CCGAGAAAGTGGAGTTGTTACCTCCGCCGTGCTCGGCATGAAGGATCAGTGCTAAATCGAGGATTTTCACATCCAGTTCGGTATATTCATCGCGACCTTTCATCATGAACAGGAAGTTTTCGGCCACCGAGCGGTCTTCATATGGATGACGGATGTGGAGCGAGCGTCCCATCTGGTCGTGGCGAAGCACCTGATATGCCAGTGCAATGATGGATGGGAATTTAGCAATCAGATTGATGGACTGACGAATCAGATTATCTTTGCTGATCTCATCCGGATTTTCGTCATGAACATATAATTCCAGCACACTACGTGCAAGAATGTTCATAATGTTACCGCCCTTGAGCGAGAGGATGTTCATAGTAGTAATGTGATCGAGCGGCATGGTTTTGGCCAGCAGCTTTTTGAAAACAGAAAGCTCTGATTCCGTAGGCAGTTTGCCTGCCAGCAGCAGATAAGCTGTCTCTTCAAAACCAAGGCGATTCTCTTTTTGAATTCCGTGAACTAGATCGGCTACATTGATTCCACGGTAAATCAGTTGTCCGGGAATAGCTTTCAATCCGCCTTCGGGTAGTTTTTCGTATCCTACCACATCGGCCACTCTTGTTAGTCCGGCAAGTACGCCCGAACCGTCATCATTTCTCAGGCCGCGTTTAACACCCATTTCAGCAAAAAACTCCTTGCTGATATTGGTTGTCTCCTTGATGTACTGCGACAGTTTATAAATTAATTCGTTTTCTGTCATTTTAAGTTATGATTTTAAGTATTTGTTTTTCGAGTTAAATTTTCTGAGTTATTACGCTTTGTCAGCTATGCATTTTGCAGCTCTTCAATCACTGCATCTGCAAACTGAGTGGTAGTCAATGTAGTTCCGTTTCTCATAAAACGGGCCAGGTCAGATGTGGCAATTCCTTTACCAAAGAGTGATTCCAAAGACCGGGTTATCAGTTTGCCGGCATCATCCCATCCCATATATTCAAGCATCATTACACCTGAAAGCAGCATGGAGCAGGGATTGGCCATATTTTTACCTGCAATATCAGGTGCTGTGCCGTGGGTTGCTTCAAAAATGGCATGTCCGGTGTTGTAGTTAATATTGGCGCCCGGCGCAATACCGATGCCACCCACCATGGCTGCCAGCTGATCAGAAATGTAGTCACCATTAAGGTTAAGTGTTGCCACCACAGCATACTCTTCCGGTTTCAGCAGTGTATTCTGCAAAAATGCATCGGCAATCACATCCTTGATAAAGACTTTTCCTTCAGATACAGCCTTGTTGTAAGCATCTACAGCTGCTTCAAGACCACGTTCAGCTTTAATTTTATTGAATTTGTTCTCAGTGAATGTCTCCTCCGGAAACTCTCGTTCTGCCAGTGCATAACCCCACTTTTTAAATCCACCTTCGGTAAATTTCATGATGTTTCCTTTGTGGACCAGGGTCACATTCGGCAGGCGGTGATCAATGGCATATTTAATGGCGGCGCGCACCAGTCGCTCAGTGCCTTCTACTGAAACTGGCTTCACACCAATAGAGGTTGATTCGGGGAAACGAATCTTTGCCACCCCCATCTCGTCCTGTAAAAATTTCAACACTTTCTGAAGTTCCGGCGTGCCGGCATTCCACTCGATTCCGGCATAAATATCCTCCGTGTTCTCCCTGAAAATGGTGACATTTACTTTTTCGGGGTGGAGCAGCGGGGTGGCTACTCCTTTGAACCAGCGCACAGGACGCAGGCACACAAAGAGGTCGAGTTCCTGACGCAGTGCCACATTGAGTGATCGGATTCCCTCACCAACAGGAGTGGTCAGCGGACCCTTAATTCCCACCAGGAAATGGCGGAATGCCTCCATGGTTGATTCGGGAAGCCAGGTACCTTTTTCGTTGTAGGCTTTTTCACCTGCCAGCACTTCGAACCAGTCAATTTCTTTATCACCTCCGTAGGCCTGCTCCACAGCAGCATCAATCATATTGCGCACCGAAGCGGTAATCTCTTTTCCGATACCGTCGCCCTCAATAAAAGGGATTACCGGATGGTCGGGAACTTTCAGTTGTTTGTCAATAAATTGTATAGCCTTTCCTTTCCCGCTATAAGCAGGAAATGCAGAGCTGTTGTTTTTTAAGTTTTCAGACATATTATTATAAGATCTAATTACTTCATGAGTGTTTATTTCATTGCATTGAGAGCACTTCCCGCTTTGAACCACGAAATTTGGTGCTCGTTGTAGGTGTGAGCTGCTTCAAAACTCTCTTCAGTGCCATCGGCATGAGTGAGGCGGATAGTCAGATTTTTATCCGGAGCAAACTCTTTTAGACCCAAAATGCTGATTTTGTCATCTTCACGTATTTTGCTATAATCATCCGGATTTACAAAGGTAAGCGCCAGCATACCCTGTTTTTTTAGGTTTGTTTCGTGAATACGAGCAAATGATTTTACCAGAATAGCTTTCACATTGAGGAAGCGCGGCTCCATGGCGGCATGTTCGCGGCTGGAACCTTCGCCGTAGTTCTCTTCGGCAACAACCACAGAACCGAGACCTGATGCTTTAAACTTGCGGGCCAGGTCAGGAACGCCCATATACTCTTTGGTGTTGGGATTGAGCACGGAGTTGGTGGCTTCGTTGAACTCATTCACAGCACCGATCAGCATGTTATCAGATATGTTATCGAGGTGACCCCGGAAACGAAGCCACGGTCCAGCCATAGAGATATGGTCAGTGGTACATTTACCTTTCGCCTTTATCAGGAGAGGAAGTTGGGTGTAGTTCTCACCGTTCCATGGAGCAAAAGGCTCCAGTTTCTGGAGGCGGTTAGAGTTGGGGTCGATATTGATTTCAATCCGGCTGCCATCAGCAGAAGGTGCCAGGTAACCGGCATCTTTTACTTCAAAACCACGCGGAGGCATTTCGTAACCTTGCGGTTCGGGCAGTTTCACCTCCTCACCATGCTCGTTTTTAAGCGTATCTTTCAAAGGATTGAAAGTGAGATCACCGGCAATGGTCAGCGCGGCCACCAGCTCGGGTGAAGTCACAAATGCGTGGGTATTGGGATTGCCGTCGTTTCGCTTAGCAAAGTTACGGTTGAAGGAAGTTACAATGGTATTTACACGATCGTCTTCGATATCATCCCGCTTCCACTGTCCGATACACGGTCCGCAGGCGTTGGCAATAATTGTAGCTCCGGCATCGTCAAATATTTTTAGAATGCCATCCCGCTCGGCGGTGTAGCGTACCTGTTCCGATCCGGGGTTTATCATAAATCGCGACTGCGTATCGAGGCCGTTTTTGTTGGCGAAGTCCACAATATGTGATGCGCGGGTAAGGTCCTCGTAAGAGGAGTTGGTGCATGATCCGATCAGTCCCACCTCCATTTTGCGGGGATAGTTATTATCAATTACCACTTGTGCAAACTCCGAAATGGTGTAAGCAGCATCCGGTGTAAACGGACCATTGATATGCGGCTCCAGTTCGCTCAGGTTGATTTCGATCAGTTCATCATAATACTTCTCAGGATTCTCTGCCGTTTCGGGGTCAGCCTGCAAATATTCAATAATCTTACGAGCCTCATCAGCCACCTCTTTACGTCCGGTGCCTTCGAGGTAGGCAGCAGACTTTTCGTCGAAGGGGAAGATGGAGGTGGTAGCACCTACTTCGGCACCCATATTACAGATGGTACCTTTACCGGTAGCTGAGAGAGTTTTTGTTCCTTCGCCGAAATATTC
>CAYPPC010000032.1:0-12825 GCA_964412435.1 uncultured Paludibacter sp. | reverse complement strand
GACTCCGATCAGTTTAGGCATTTTCAGTTCCCAGGGAAGGCCGGCCATCACATCCACAGCGTCGGCTCCGCCTACACCAATGGCAATCATTCCGAGTCCGCCGGCATTGGGCGTGTGTGAGTCGGTTCCCACCATCATACCACCGGGGAAAGCATAATTTTCGAGTACTACCTGGTGAATAATACCGGCACCGGGGCGCCAGAATCCAATTCCGTATTTATTGGAAACATCTTTGAGAAAATCAAAAACTTCCTTGTTGGTTACTTTGGCCGTTGCCAGATCAGTATCGGCATCGATGTATGCCTGAATAAGGTGGTCACAGTGAACAGTAGAGGGGACGGCTACTGATTTTCGTCCGGAGTTCATCAGTTGTAAAAGCGCCATCTGTGCTGTTGCATCCTGCATAGCAACGCGGTCGGGAGCAAAATCAACATAGTCGTTGGCCCTTTTGTAGTTTTTTACAGGAACACCGGGTGAGAGGTGTGAGAACAGAATTTTTTCTGTTAATGTGAGAGGTCGTCCTAAAATCTCTTTAGCTTGATTTACCTTTTCAGGCAGTGCAGCATACACGCTGCGAATCATCTCGATGTCAAAAATCATAATATTGTGTTTGTAAGTTATTGAATGCGGTATAACACTATCTTAATATTGAACAACAGAAAGTTAAATTTGTTCACAAATAAACATCAAATCATTGTATTTAAATGCTTAAAAATTATAAGTATCAATTTTGCTTTAATTATTTACAATACGAATTACCAGGGTATCATTTTCAAAGATAAAAATTAAATATTAAAAAAGAAATGATATACAGATTAATTGAGAGAAAATAGATTATCAAATATTTCTATAAATGTCCCTCTGAAGAATTTGAAGGATGCAAAAAACTCCTATTCGCAGGGAATAAGAGTTTTGTAGAGTCCGGCCTGCAGGGTGATTACAATACCAGATCCGGCTCAGTGTAGATTCGTTGTAAAAGCTCATTATCAAGTAAGTATAGCCCTCTGGGATCACCGGCAAACAGCTCGTAACGCTTGATCAGTTCATCGACTGCCTGCTCCTCTTCACCCTGTTCTTTCACAAACCAGTCGAGGAATTGCATAGTGCGGTAATCTTTCTGTGCATGTGCCTCAGCGTAAATGTTATTGATGGAGCCGGTGATAAACTGTTCATGCTCCAGGGCGGCATCGAGCGGCTCTTTGAATGATTTGTACTGTGCATTGGGACTGGAGATGGTGCCCAGCGTAATAAACTGGCCGTTGTTTCGCAGATATTGCACAATCAGCATAGCGTGCGCATACTCCTCTTTGGTCTGGATATCGAACCAGTTACCAAAACCATTCAGGCTGTTGTCATAATAGTAATTCGCCATGTCGAGGTAAATGTAGGAAGATTGAAACTCGCGGCGTACCTGCTCAATAAGCAGCTCGGAAATTTTTGGATCTAACATAATGCTCTCCTTTTTTGTGGTTAAAACTTTCTGATGTTTGATATAATGAAAGCAAATGTAGTAAATAGTTTCCTTTATCGGCTCAGGTTTTGTGTTTTTGTTTTCAAAAAGTCAGCTGTTCCGGATGGAGTCAGTATTATTTGTAGAGAATTTATGTAAAAAAAAGGGTTTTCTAATGGTTTGAAAGTGTAAAGAGCCCTTTCTCTTTTTGATAGCGGGGTAGCACATGGGTGATGTTTTCAGTGAGACAATAAGGCACAGAGTCTTCCAGTCCATTGCGTTTCAGACGTGCGTAATGTTCGCTTTGAGCCATATAATCGTGCAGCTTGTTTTTACTGTTTTGCCACAACTCCAGCGCGGTTCGTGTGGCGTCACAACTGATATCATAACTCTTACTCTCTATCAGCCTCTCCGTTAATGCTCCGGCAAAAAGAGTATCTTCGGTGCTGAAACGGTCATTCCAACCCGAACAGAGGATGATAATGTTTTTATCGGTGCTCTCGCAGAATTGTACCACTGCGTCGATATTGGAAAATGCAGCAATAATCATTTCGTCGGCATCTTTTGCCACATCAACAGCACGTGTGCCGTTTGTTGTAGTGAAACAGATCTCCCGGCCGACCACTTTATCAGCCGTAAAATCAAATGGTGAATTTCCAAAATCGGCAAAATCACACTTTTGGGTGTTTCGCTCTGCAGCCACCAGTTTGCCCGCTGCCTTTTGGGCTTTAGCCTCATCGATGGAAGCCAGTGTACGCACCGAAGCCGCACCATTTTGAAATGCCGCACATATACTGGTTGTTGCCCGAAAGATATCGACAATAACTACAATACTGTTATCGCTTGCATAAGCAGAATAGAGAGCCGGTGAAAAAGAGACGAAAATTTGCATGATTGTGGAGCCCTTATATTCCCCGACAGGGAGTAGGGGGGGGTAAATAAATGTTTGATTATTTCCAGTTTTTCAGTTCGCAGTAGAGGCAATCCCATCACATTGAAGTAGGAGCCCTCAATACCCTCCACACCCACAAAGCCGATCCACTCCTGAATGGCGTAGGCGCCGGCTTTGTCATAGGGTTTGTAGTTGTGCAGGTAGTGTTCGATCTCCTGTTCGCTAAGCGCTCTGAAAGTGACGTTGGTGGTGACGTGAAAACATTTCTCTCTGTTTTGAGAGCGTATGCATACTCCGGTAATTACCTGATGAGTTTTGCCGGCAAGTGCATTTAATATGCGTTTTCCATCCTCAAAATCTGTTGGTTTGCCAAAAACTTCACCATTGCCCCAGACGATGGTGTCAGCAGTAATCAACAGAGAATTATCGCGGAGCGTGTAAGATGCTGCCTTTATTTTTGCCAGATAAACCGGAATTTTTTCGCCGGAAAGCTGCTCCGGATAGCTTTCGTCCACATCGTTGGTCTCCACTCGAAAAGGTATCTCCAGCCCGGCGAGAAGATCTTTGCGGCGGGGTGAAGAAGAACCGAGAATAATATCGTAGTTTTTCAAATGACTGAGCATAGTTTTTTAATTAACAGTGAAAATTCCGAATAGCGGGATTCCGTAAGTTTTAGCCGTGAGGTAATAAAACATAAGAGCATAGAGTACTCCGGCCAGCATTATCAGCTTGGAGAGTGCTGAAGCCTGTGAAAAATCCTCTTTGGTTTTAGCCCGAAAAATAAAGATGGCTAAAATCAGCAAGGGAAGAATAATGGTGAACAGTGCATAGCGAAAGCTGATGTTTCCTTCAAACTCTATCCAGCCGAAAAGGGCTGAAAAAATAGCACCGAGTGTGATAAGAATCAGGACATAGAGTAAAATCTTTGTTCTGGAGACTCCCCATTTGATTGGCATGGTGCGGCTTTCCATTTCGCGGTCGCCCTCGATATCTTCCATATCTTTGATAATTTCCCGGATCCAGGTGAGCAGAAAAGCAAAACCGGAAAAACCTCCGATCCAGGCGTAAATCTGGCCGGGAATGGGAGTCTGCTGCAAGAGGGATTTGCTGTAGAATGTGCCCAGTACAGCCACCGCAAGGATGGCAAAAATGAGAATGGAGAGGGCAGAGGAGAGGCTCACAATCAGGTTGCCTACCAGAAACTGTCTTTTATAGCTGGCTGAATAAAACCAAAGCAGTCCGGGCGTCATTAAAAAGATAAATCCGAGGGTAAAGCTTTTTACCCAAAGGGAGAGTAACACGCCGGTTGCTGTGCCTAAGCCGGTCAGTAGCTGGTAATATAACATGCTTCCGCGAAGCGATATTTTTTCACCGACAATCACCTTGTCCGGTTTGTTGATGCGGTCGATTTTTACATCAAAATAGTCGTTAATGACATAACCACCCGCTGTGATCAGGATAGTGGCGGCAATCATCAGCAGAAAGTAGAGATTGAAACTCTCCGTTTCAAAACCATAGGTCTGCAGCAGCGGATAAACAACTGCGTGCTGCATCAGCCATTGGATAATTGCCAGGAAAAGCAGATTTTTCCAGCGGATAATTTCAAAATAGGATTTCATGCTGTTTATCTTTTACGCCTCTTTGGTCGGGCATTTACAGTCAGGAAAATTCCGGCTATAATGAGTAAAATGGGCCAGATATAATCAGAGAGCTGTTGAGCCCAGTGCACAAAATCTTTGAGAAATATAATTGCCCAGATGATGAGCAGCAGTGCTCCGTTACTTTTGTTGCTGTGGGTGAAAAGAAATACACCGCCCAGGACCAGCAGCAGGTGGCGCCAGTCGAAAATGAGGGACGCAATCTGCGGCGGAATGATTCCTAACTTCTGCACTAAAAAGGCAACTCCGAATATCAGCAGTGAAATACCCCAGGCGAGGCTGTTATTCTGTTTCATATGGCTTGTATTTTTCAAAGTGAATCTTCTCCTCCTGGAGCTTGTCGTCATCGTAAGGCGATCGTTCTTTGGATTTGTAACCTATAGCAATAATGCAAAGTATTTTCTGCTCTTCCGGCAGGTTGATCAGCGGACGAATATACTCTTCTGAAGTACGGTTGTCATCTTTATTACGCTTATAAACCTGTACCCAGCAGCTTCCCAACTCTAAATCTTCGGCCTGTAGCTGCATAATAAGTGCTGCAATGGATGCATCTTCAAACCAGACATTGCTTTTGCCGGGATCGGCACTCACAACAATGGCCAGAGGTGCACCTGCAATCAACTGTGAGCTGCCTGTACGACACTCCGAAAGCTTTTGAAGCATCTCTTTATCCTGCACCACAACAAACTCCCAGGGATTGCTGCTGCGCGATGATGGAGCCATCAGGGCGGCTCGTGTAATTGTTTTTATTTTTTCCGGTTCAACCTGTTGATCCGTAAACCGGCGGATACTTCGTCTGCTCTTTATTAGTTCGTAAAATGACATGTATACTTGTGGTTTTTTTAATCTTCTTGTTCAAGATAAATATATTCAATTGGATTACCCGGTCTTAAAATCGGTTTTAATGTGTCATAGGTAACCAGAACGCCAATCTGACCGGTGCTGTAAGGGGCAATGTCATAGGGATTGTAAACGTATGCAAGCCCATCAGGAGTTATAAAAAAGTTATCGTTGGGATGTATCTGATCTTCAAAAAAGTCGAAGTCGTTGAGGTCGGCTACTGATTCAATTTCAGCATTGTCATCCACAATTTTCTCCTTGATAATCTGTGCCAGCAGAATCTCATAGTTTTCGATAAAAAGATCCTTCTCAGTTATTGGCAGAGCTGTTCTTAAATCAAAATTGTAGAGAAAACGGGAGCTGTTTCCGTGTGCTCCGCCCATGTAAGCGTAACGCTCGTAACTATAAGAGAGAATCTGGTCATCGAGATACATGGCAATTCCCTGAATGGCCACCATATTGTCCAAAAATGCTTTAGATCCTTTCAGCTCGCTCAGCTGTTTCAAGAAGGGTTCGTTACTTTTTCTATACTCTTCAAAGAGTGTGTTGGAGTATTTTACCAATACGCTGTCGATAGGGAAGCTGTTAAATACTTCACCCAGCACTTTACCTATAATTTGTTGCTGCAGACTTTTAAGTACCTCCTGATTATAGTATTTAACTGGTAGTTCCAGTTCGGCACTGAAGCTTAAATTCCCTGCAGTGCTATCCTCTTCACTCAGATAATACTCTCTTTCAAGGGTGAAATACTCAATCTCAAGACTCTGTTTTTTACAGGAAGTAAATATAAGAGTCAGAGAAACAAGCAAATAAAAAAGATAATTAAGTTTTTTCATTGTTTTACTTGAGTAATAATTATAAACTTCAAAGTTAGATAAAAATTGAGATAATCACAAGACAGCAGGGAGAATAATTCAGTTTTGAAGTTGAGAAACAGACTTTTTCAACTGTTTAACTATATTAAAAGCTCCCGCGAGGGGGAGAGTATTTCTTCACTGTTTGAGTTGCATTATTTAGTTAAATCTGCCCTGTTCATCACCTCTTTGTTTTGTTAATAAAAGCTAAAAGAAGCTTATGCTTTCGAACAAAATGGGCCTCAAAAGCTTTGAATATGCAACAGAGAGGCTTAATGTTGCATAAATAATTCACTATTAAACTCTGTAATTTATTTAATTAATAACCCAGATCATTCAAATTAAACCAAAAATTATTATGAAAAGAACTTTAACAATCCTATTATCTGCCCTATTATTCTCCGGAATGGTGATGGCGCAGAATTCAACAGAAAAAAATGAGATTCGATTGAGTATAAGTGACGGAACTCCTTATGCTTTAACTGTTGGATTAGGCAATGCTCTCGTTGGTGCATTACCGTTTGTTAATAAAACTATTAGTAACTCAAGCGGAACTCCTCACATTTCATTGGGCTATCGCAATCATGTAACAGAGAGGCTTGCTGTAGGAGGAGATTTTACCTATCAGAGTGTATCCTATGATTATGAGTATAAAAACAGCGGGGCAACCGGAAAAGAAAAAATAAGCTTTTATACGTTTATGCCGGTAGTAGATTTTACTTACTACCAAAATGATATTCTAAAAGTTTATGGTAACCTTATGGCCGGAGCTGCTTATTACAACACCGTAAATGATTCTGATGGTAATTCGGATCAGAGTAAAGGGAACTTTCTGTTTTCATTTCAGATAAATCCGGTGGGACTACAGGTTGGAAAACAGGCCGGAGGATTCCTGGAATTGGGTGCAGGTAATAAAGGTATCTTTACTCTTGGTTTGTATGCCAAATTTTAGTGAAAATTAATTGATGCTACTTAGTTGATTATTTTTTAGCGAAACGGCGTATCTCATCTGCTCAGAGGGATACGCCGTTTTATTTTCTTACAGAATAATCAAAATTAAGCAATCAGCAGTTTTACAGCTTTGTAAAGTTCAGAAGGGTGGTCGGCGATCTGATCCGGTCCGGCAGCTTCCAAAAGTTCCCGGTTGTTGAAACCCCAGCTCACGGCAATCACCTTCACTTCGGCTTTTTGACAAGCCTCCACATCCCTGGTTTCGTCGCCTACATAAACCATATCTTTCCGTAAAATACCCTGCTGTTTGAGCATCCGGTTGATAACCGCTTTTTTACCAAAAATGTTGCTGCCGGTATAGATAAAATCGAAAAGTGGGGCAATCTTATTGTTTTGCAGGAACTTTTGTACATTTTCACGTGAATTGGAAGTGAGAATGCCAAGTTTCAGACCGGAGCGGTGTAGCTCCTGCAGGGCTTCAAATGTGCCGGGAATTAATAGCAGCGAGTCGATGGAGCGATGCATCTCTTTTCTGAGACGCAGCAGCAATTTGGGAAGTTGCTGTTTGCTTACACCAAAAACTTTGAGTAACTCTTGCGGCTTTTTGGAACGCACCATCTTCAAAGTGTCCTCGTTAAATGGCTCAAGTCCAAGCTCTACAGCTAAATTACTACCCAGCTTCATTGCGAGCTCCAGGGTGTCGGCGATGGTTCCGTCGAAGTCAAAAACTATATATTTCTTAGAGGATTGATTCACTGCTTTTATAATTTTATATTATTTTTTGCTCTAAAGTTCAACACCGTATTTTAGGCTGTAATCTTGATTAAAATATTTTTTGTTTGATAATGACCGTATTTGTTTCTAATACACCATAATTCTTCTGGTAAATAAAGCTGTTAGGCAAACCGGCAACAAACTCTTTCACTTCCTGTTCATCCAGGTCAATGCCGGCATTAAAGAGAATAAAGCCATTGGGAACAAGCAATTTTTCCAGCATTTCCCAAAACTGAGGGCGGTAGAATTTTTCCGGAACATGCAAATCAATAAAAATATCTACAATGACCAGACTGAACTCTCTGTCGCATTTATCCACAAAATCCCAGGCATCGGAACAGTGAATCTCCAGCAAATCACTTTCAACAACTCCAAACTCATCCCGGGCAATATCAATTACTACCTGATCGATTTCCACAGCCACCACGGGCCCTTTGTAGTTATATTTTTGGCGAAGCGATTCAATAATTGAACCACCGCCCATTCCCAAAAGTAAGACAGAATCGATTCCCTGCATGGGAATATTGTCCAGTCCATACTCCAGCACATCCACTAAGGTGCCATATGAGTAGTTGGTGTTTTTCGTGTTGAGTAGTTTTTTTCCTTTTTTCTTTACGATTTTGAGTTTTTTGTTAATTGGAGAAGGAATTTTCCTCAGTAAATGTTCATTGTTTTCCATTTCAGCAAATACAAATGTCTGGTAATTTTATCATGTTTCTCCAAAAATACAAAATAAAAAGGAGAACTGCCCGGTTTTTTCTATTAGCCCTGCTTGTCACCGTAGACAGTGATGCTGAAAATTGAATTTTTCTGTGATTTGTATTGATCTATTTCTTCAGCAGAGAGCTGCTCTTTCAGCAGTTCATCCGGAACAATAATCGGCTTTTCAGCTTGCAGGCTGAGATTCTTAAAACCGGCATTTCGGATTATTTGCAAATAATCTTCTTTCTGAATGGCTGTGGCAGTACAACCGGCATAGCGTTCGGCAACTTTTTTTACTTTACCGCTCAGTACACCAGTCAGCACTATGTCGGAGATACTAAAATGCCCGCCTTCTTTCAAAATTCGAAATACTTCGGAGAATGCACGTGCTTTATCCGGCACCAGGTTCATTACGCAATTACTTACCACTACATCGGCAGTATTGTCCGGTAAGGGTAAATCTTCAATATCGCCTCTGATAAATTCAACATTGCTGAAGTTCAGCTTTTGGGCATTGGCACGCGCCTTTTCAACCATCGCATCAGTGAAGTCTATTCCGATTACCCGACCAGTTTCACCTGTTTCGTATCGTGCAACAAAGCAGTCGTTTCCGGCACCGCTGCCCAGGTCAACTACCGTGTCGCCCGGCTTAATACCTGCAAACCCTGTGGGAAGTCCGCAACCCAGTTTCAAGTCGGCATCAGGCAGATAACCGCCCAGCAGATCATACTCAGTGGTGATAATGCTCTGCTTTTTAGAGTTACAGCAACAAGGCCTTTCGTTAGATTGCGTGGCTATCAGGCTGTAAGTTTGTTGAATTTTCTTTTTACTTTTCTGACTCATCTTCAATGTGGTTTTGTGGTTTGGAGAAATAATTGTCAAATTTAAGCAAAAGTTTTTATCTATGCGAACTGTTTCTGAATGAAAAAAGCAGAATAACCTCTGAGGGTAATCCTGCTTTTTCCTTATCAATAGATTGAATTAAAGTTTTACTAAAATCATCTGTGCAGCTTGAACTGCTTTCACTTTGTCAGCCTCGGTGTCATCGCTGGCACCTATTACAACCGTAAACTTTAAGCCGCCTGTATAAACGTGAAGTTCTTTTGTTTTGTTATTCCATATGGCATGTTCGCCCAGATTGCTTACATCTTCAAAACTGAGTGTACCGCTGATTGTCTCGCCAATATCTTTACCAAGCTCAGCTTCTCCCTCGCTAATCTCTCCTTCTTCAGCCTTTTTGTCGAGAGCATTATCCAGATAATCTGACTCCTCCTGTGTGAGTTCACGATAACTGTTTTTGAATAGATTCAGAGTCATCTCTTCAATAGATCTCAAAATAATATAATCGTCTGTAGGTACGGTGTATGTTCCCCCTAAAGCTGATTTCAATTGAGTAGTCCGACCGTTTTCCCAGCTATATCTGACTTCCTGAAAATAACTGGAAGAAGCGTCATATTTAATTTTTGCCTCATCCGGAGAAAATCCCATCACTTCTGCAGCCATTTCGAGGGTGAATAATTGATCGTACTTACCCTGCCAATCTTCAGCGTTGAGTTCTTTAACTTTCGCCACCTGCTCCGTTGTCTCTTTTGAGTTGTTCTCTTCATGGCTTTCGGTTTTGTCTGCACTGCCGCTGCATGCAGCGAAAAGGAATGCACCACATAGTGCAATTGTGAAAAATCCAATTGTTTTGTTCATAACTATTTAGGTTTAGCAGGATTCATTAAAATGTGATTTATAGGTAAATTAAACAGTTCTGCAGAGTGGTGAATCCTGTTTCCACTCACCAAAAACATAATTGTTTTGAACAGTAATATTAATAACAAAAGCCAAATATATTTTGTTTTGTTAGGTCCTTAAATTAAGAATTAATGCGTAACTTTTTCCCTTGTTTTACCAGTTGCCAAAACTGATTATTATCAAAAGGGAAGGGTATCGATATTGCTTCTATGACTTTATTGGCTGATAAGTTTTTATGAAGCGCTCCAATTACGTAGTCAAAGATATCGAGTGCCGTAAAACTCATTTTAAAATCATCTTGAAGTTCGTCATTGTTTTGCGCAAAACAGAGGTTGCCGTCCACAGTGTCCGATAAAAGCTCCATTTGAAGTTGCCTGGCAATTTGATCAATAATCTCTTTGTTGAAGTTGAGTGGTTTCGGATTTATAGCTTCAGAGTTTTCTTGATTGGGAGCATTGCGGTACATAGGATAAAACAGCTTATTATCTGAGTGGACGTGTTTAATATAAATCCCCGCCGGGTTTTGAGAAACGGCAAAACCGGTATCTCTTGTTACTTTCAGTTCCACTGTAGGACTGAGAGTTTTATAGATAAACAGCTCATCCGGAGAAAATGATTTCCATTGATTTTCAGGTATTTGATGATTTTCCATTTCTAAAGATGCAGAGTTACTTTACCAGGAACTTGATTACATATATATAACAACCGGCAGGGGTGAAATTGTTTGTTGTTTTACTGAAATTATTTAAAATAAAAAAGCCTCTTCAACGTGCAGTTACAGGAATTCGCCCGAAGTCGTCGCCGTTGAAAAGGCTTTCGTTTTTATCGAATATTTTAAATCATAATCAGGAAAATCAATCCATATTTATCGCTCAAAAACAAAAACAGCTTTCCCCTGAGCTTTCATTTTTTTATTAGAAGAGCTAAAGTAGATACCATCCACATAGATGCCGTCTTCATGCTCGTTTTCGCTGTAAACTGCGCTTAGGATAACTCCGTTTGCACCCATTTTGGCAGCTTGCTTTTTGAGCTGTTTCACCACTTTGTCCTGAGCCTTTTGCCTCGAAAAACCAATATCACTTACTGCTTCCACCCAACCGATGGTTTCATAATCAGCATGATCTTCCAGGTAAATAATCACATCGCTTTCATCAACCGGAGCACGAAGTTCTCCGGTCAGGATATATGAGCCGTCGGAACAGGCCGTTAAAAGCAGCAAAAGAAACAGTGCAGCAACTATTTGGAAATGCCTAATCATATTATTTATGTTTAACTCTTTACTTATTCATGTCCCCAGGGTAATTCCGGTGTATCAATCGGATTTTTCAGGTCAAATACAACACTGAAAAGATTGGGACCGGTAACACGGCGAAGGTTGTAGGAGTAGTGATAATCATCAATTGTAATCCACCACAGGTTAGCTCCTGCGCCGGGAATCATATCTACAGTTTCCTGGTCAGCCGGGAAAAACTGAACATTATCTGCACCACCGTGAGAGGTGTGTCCGCCGTACATAGTCTCTTCATCCGGAGTACCATCTTCCAGGCGATGATCATGTTTGAGCAGAATTCCGCTGTCTGTTTTGGTCAGCACCCAGGTGCGCGACCGGTCTTCGCCCACATAAAAAGGTATTTTAATTACATTCTCTTCGCAAGACATCACATACATTTTCAGCTCTTTTCCGGCAAAAGCTTCCGGTACAGTTTCAGACTCGAAAGTGCCGGCATAGGCTTTACCGCAATGCTTCGCAATAGCATCCCAGAATGCTTCCTGCGTGGCAGCCGGTTCTGTTGTTTCAGTGCCCCGGTTTACTGTTCCGGTGCAGGAGGCCAGTACAAAAAGGGCCATCATTAAGAAAAATCCTTTAATTTTCATGGTGTTGAAGTTTTATAGTTTATCTGTTTTGTTTTACTGGTGAAAGCTGCTGAACTTGCAACAGTTTATTCTTTTATAAATACAATCATTAGAGGAATAGTTATAGTTTCGCCGCCCTCGGGCGTATATTCATAAGGTATATCAAAAATCATTCTGTTGCCAACAATTCTGCCTTCAAAAGAGGTGTTTTTGTCATAATTGTTACCCTCTTCATCCAGCGTAATGGGGTAGATGGTTATTTTACCGCTTGCTTTATCTAAGTGATATCTTCTGTTTTTGAATGGAATTTTCAGCTGATCTTCTAAAATAATCAGGGAGTTAAAACGGTTTTCATCAACAAATTCAATACTTATTGAGAATGCACTGATATCAAAATCACCGATCATCTCTCTGATATTATCATCAACCAGGTCGCTGTTTATCAGTATATTGAATGCGGCCTGAATCATAACGTCATCCGAGGCCTTATAAACCCAGACACTCTTTTCAAATGTGGGCTCTTTGTCCCGGTCGCAACTGAATAGCAGTACGGTAAAAAGTAGCAGTAGAATTGACTTTTTCATTGGATTATGTTTTATGGTTTGTATGGAATACTTTAATCTTCAAATTTAAGGAATTAAATCGAAAAACAGAAGTATTTGCAATTGAAAGTTTTTTATGCGAACTTTTTTAAAGGATAAATTGTTCATAAAGATAGTAGCCTGAACACGCTCAGTTTTGCCTTATCGGTATAGGTGATCCAAATGTGACGGAGCAAAAGGCGGAGGCTTTGATGCAAATTTGCCAGAACTATCTTTAGTATAAGCTATTTGCTATAGTCTTTCAGGCGGCAGTTTGTTTTTTTAACTCAATGAACGGCAGTGGCCGTTGACCCGACCCGGATATCGCTAATCCTCTCAGGGAGAAGAATCTGAGTTTTAATTGACCGGAGTTTCTTCCATTGAAATTCTGTGAAAACAGATGGTGTGAATACTATTGTTTATGCACCGGAGAGATTAGCTGATATGAACACAATTAATACAAAAAATTATCCAAAAACTATCTGTACGTCCTGTTATCTTTTGAAGAATGACAGTACGGCACACCATA
>CAYPPC010000031.1:0-16599 GCA_964412435.1 uncultured Paludibacter sp. | reverse complement strand
GGCCGTAGACATAGTACACAAGGCCGGAGCAGTCAAAGCCGGAGGGGGAGGTGCCGCCGTAAACATAGGGCACGCCCAGATACTGGAGCGCGTCGTTCACAATGGACTGACCCTCGTCGGAGCCGATGCAGTAACCGCAAATGGCCATCGCTTCCAAAACAGTATGCGGATCGCCTTCAAGAATGGAGCGGTCCATAAAGGCGCCGGGGTCACCCTCGTCGGCATTACAAACCACATATTTCTTGTCGGCTTCATTCTTAGCCGTAATCTCCCATTTCAGTCCGGCCGGGAAACCGCCTCCACCGCGACCGCGCAGCTGTGACTTTTTCACAATATCAATAGTTTCCTGCGGAGTCAGTTCAGTCAGTACCCTTCCCATAGCCATATAAGCATCGTGAGCAATGGCTTCTGTGATGTTTTCAGGATCGATAGAGCCACAATTTCTTAAAGCGATGCGAAGCTGCTTTTTGTAGAAATCCATATGTTTTGAGTCTTCGATGTGCTCTTCTTTCTTGGGGTCAATGTAGAGCAGGCGATTCACGCGGCGCCCTTTGATTATGTGCTCGTCGATAATCTCAACAGCATCTTCGGGCTTCACCTCTACATAAAATGTGTTGTCGGGCAGCACATTCACGATGGGCCCTTTTTCGCAAAATCCAAAACAGCCGGTGGCAACTACCTGCACCTCGTCTCTCAGCCCTTTAATGGCCAGCTCTTTTTCAAGATTATCCTGTAAAACTTCGCTTCTGGACGATTGACAGCCTGTGCCGCCGCAAATTAAAATATGCATTTTATATTTACTCATAGCTCACCCTCCTTATTTAGCAGTTTCAAAATTTCGGGGAATAATGCCATCCACCAGCTCTCCCAGGCGGATGTAACGCTCGATGATCTCGTCGGCTTTTTTAGCATCAACATAACCGAAAATCACCGGTTCTTTGTCTTTGAGTGTAATTTCGACTGTGGGTTCTGCGTAGCAATAGCCCATGCAGCCTGTTTGGGTCACTACGGCATCAATCTGCCGTTTTTCGAGCTCTTCAATGAAAAACTCCATAATTTCCTTGGCGCCGGATGCGATTCCGCAGGTGGCCATTGCCACCTTAATTTGTGGCAGCTCCTCCACACGGCTCGCCCGGTCACGCAAGTTAACCTGCGACCTGACTTGCTCCTGCATCTTCTTCAAGTCTGCGAGTGTTTTGATTTTGTTCATGGTTAAAGGTATTTATAAGTTAATGATTGGTTCAATATTTTCTTGAACAGTAACTCTGAAATCTCAACATAAATAGGAGTCCGTTTTTCGCTTCGCAAAAAGCTGCTCCAAGTTTTCATTTATATAACTTTTTATCGCCTGCATCATACCGGCGCTTGTAAAATCATCTATTCCCTCTTCACGCAGTATATCCGTACTTACTTCGAAAACTGCATCATCCAGCCGATAGTTCAGTGCAAAATTGATTTGTGGATTAGCGCCGGGCAGCAATACAAAATATCCTGCCAAATCGCCTAAGGGAATACAATCCGGGCTGTCTGTGCGATAGCTTGCGACTATCTCTGTACCCGCTCCCGGTTCTGAGTTCACCTCCAGGCCGCCGCCCGTCTGCTCACTTGTCATTTTCAAAAATGGTACTCCCAGTCCCACTTTTCGTGTGGTGCGTGAAGTGAAAAACGGGTCTGTCAACTTATTGATAGTCTCTTTATCCATCCCGGAGCCGTCATCTTTTACCGAAAAACGGAGTGTGTTTCCGGCACTCTCTTCAATCAGCTCAACAGCGATGTTTTTTGCTCCTGCGCTAATCGAGTTTTGGACAATATCCATCATATGCATAGCCAGATCTACCATTTTCTACACCATTATATTCTTAAAACAACCACATTTGGCTTTGCCAAAGGAAGCTGCAAAATTTTCCCAGTCTAATTCACAAAGGCAATATTGTGTAAATCGTTTGCCAATATCTTCCAAATAGTGGGCATCAGAATTTTGCACAAAAGTTTCACCGGCGAGCCGGGGGTGTTTTTCAACAAAATCTTCTACGGTTGTACGCCACGAAACCTCCAAAGCGTGATATTTCAGATCAGGAGGCAGAAATCCCAGCTGACTGAAAATACTGTTTTTTGGTCGTTCGATATGCGCCGGAATAAATACTCCGTCCAGCTCCAACACCTTTTCTGCAATCGACTCTATATCATCATCGATACCTGTAAAAAGCGACCTCTCCTCTACATAAATAATATTATCATCCACATCAACGGCCACCTGATGTCCGAAATAATCGGGATTATTAGGTATAGGCGGCAGCTTCTCGTCTATATAGCTTTGAAAAGCATCCAATCTTTCAAAATCGGGGAAATATGCGAGACAATGCACCTCTTCCCGGCTGTTTACTTCGCATCCGCCGATAACGAATATCCCATGTTCTCTTCCCAGTTCAAAGCAGGGCCTCACGTTCCGCGTGGTGTTGTGGTCGGTGATGGCAATCATATCCAGCTCCATCTCTTTCGCCCGTGCTATGATCTTTCGCGGACTCATGTCCAGATCGCCGCAAGGTGAAAGACAGGTGTGAATATGAAGATCTGCTTTGTAGTACTTCATGATTTATTGCTGCAAAAAGTTATAAATCAATCCGGCAGTTTCAAAAGCTGCCCTGCCTGATGTGAGTACTGTCACACCCTCTTTTTCGGCCAGTTTCAGCATGCCGGGGTCCGGTTCGCGCTCATGCACAATGATGACGGCACTCAGCTCAATCAGCGATGCCACTGCCACTATATTTTTGTGAATCTGTGAAGTAATCCATAGCATTCCGGGCTGTGCCTGTCCCATTACATCACTCAGCAGATCCGACACATAAGCCGATTCAGGCACACGTGTTAGTTGATCAGCTCCGGTGTGACAAACGAATCCAAATTCGTCAATCAGGTTTTGTAAAGTTTTATTCGCCATATACATTGGTATGTTTTTTAAGTCTGTTTTTACCCCATATTTTCTCAATCACCTGAAATGCCTGCTCCGGACTCAGCTTGTAATTTTTCTCCATCACGCGCTGTACAAAGACACAGTATGACATACTGGCTTCTCCTTTTACGATGTCACCGGCCAGATCTTTACAAGTAGGAGCGCCGCAGGCACCGCAATCAAAGCCGGGCAGATAGGAGTTGAGTTTATTGATTTTTGATATTTTTTGAAGCGCAATTTCCACATCTTCATCAACAAAAAGACCTTTTCTCGGCTCGATTGGATCGGTTCCGCTGATCTCTTTCAGTTTTTCGCGGTAGCGTAGCAGTGGGTTTTCTATCTTTTTATTTTCTCTTAGTCGCGCTGTTAAGGTTTTATATCTCTGATCGATTCGTTCTACAGTAAGAAAGCGGTTCACCGGACAGAGAATGCCCCCGGCGCAACCCTGATCGCAAACCCGCAGTTCAAGAAAATCAACATCACTGATCTGTCCCGATTCTAACTGTTCGAGGAACTCAATCACATTACCTACACCGTCAATCGCCAGACTGCGCCCTTTGAAATGTGTTCTTTCCATCCCTGAGAGCGACCATTTTATAGAGTCGGGACTCATGGTTGAGGTGGTGTTGTGCTCATCGGGTGCTTTCTCACCCAAAATGATTTTGTATACTAAGTTGTAGAGCTCCCGCATATTCACCACCACATCAATGGGTGATTCATCCTCTCCTTCCGGTGATTTGGCTGCCACAATTTTAGCTGCACAGGGGGTGAAGTAGTAAATTCCAATATCTTCTGATTTGATGATAGATCCCTGAGTACGCATCCGCTGATAGATGGCAGCGACATCATGAGGGGCTTTTAGTTGAAGTATGTTTTCGGTGAGCGAGGGGTACATTACCTGAATCAGCCGCACTACCGACGGGCAGTAAGAGCTGATAACAGGACGGGCAAGCGTGTCGTCTTTCGCTCTCTTTTTATATTCATCTTTGATAAAATCAGTGGCGTGCTCCACTTCGAACACCTCATTAAACCCCACCTTACGAATGGCTTCTGTGATTTGTGTAACAGTGTAACGGGGCGGAAACTGCCCGAAAAAAACGGAAGGTATCAGTGCAATTTTATAGGCGTAGCTGTCAAATCCTGTCTTGAGTTCGTCATCTTTCACAAATATGGCACCCTGCGGACAAACCCGGAAGCACTCCCCGCAATCCACACACAGCTCCGGACTGATGCGGGCATATCCGTCCACTATGCGGATAGCGTGTGTGGAGCATACGCGCATACAGTGTGAGCAACCAACGCAGTCATCGGTGTTGATCTGAATAGCGTGAATATAGTGCGGAACAGACATAGTACAGATAGGTTGACCCGGAAAATACGAAGCCGGTTTTGATCCTGCAATCGTCTTGCCTTATCTCTCTGTCACTGATGTTCTTTTTGTGTTTTTTGGTTAAATTGTACTCGCTTGTGCTTCTATATTTTTCGGGTATTAGTTTCAGTTAAAAATTGACGCGCAGTTCAAGTCGCGTTCCTTCGCCGGGAACAGAGCTCAGTTGCATCTCGTCACTGTTCCTTTTGATATTGGGCAGACCCATACCGGCGCCAAAGCCCATTTCGCGCACCTTGTCAGATGCTGTTGAAAAACCCTCTTCCATCGCCCTGGTCAGGTCGGGAATGCCGGGCCCCTCATCTTCTATCACCACCCGGATGTGGGTGGGGAAAATTTCAGCATTCATGGTGCCGTTGTAAGCATGCGCCACCACATTAACCTCCGATTCGTAAAGCGCCACAGCGATACGACGAATGGTTTGAGGCGGAATGTTGAGCTGCTTCAAGGTTTTTTTTACCTCCGAACTGGCTTCTCCCGCTTTGCTGAAATCACCACCTTCTATGTTAAAATGCATTTTCATAATTAAAATAGAGGTTGAATGCCCTCTGAATATAAAATGCCTGAAATCTCAAACATCGATTTAGGTGAAACTATGATATTGATTCCACTCTCTTCAGCCAGTGCAAGCATTTCGTCAGTCACATTTTTGCCTCTGGCAAAAATAATGCAGTGAATGGCCGACATTTCAGCCGTTCGAATAGTCTGCACGGTTGCCAGACCGGTGATCAATACCATTTTTTCCTCATGCCAGCGTAACACATCGCTCATCAGATCGGATGAGAATGCGTGGGTGAAATTCAGTGTCGTTTTGCTGTTTAGCAGAATTTCTCCCTCAAGCAGTCCGGAAATTTGTTTAACATCCACAGATAAAAGTAGTTGAGTGCTTTAGTTATAAGGCAAAAATAGCAATTATTTTGGATAATAGAGAAATAATTCTGCAAATATATCTAAATAAGAATGGTTCTAAATAGGTAGAATTAAGAAAAATATCAGTTTGTAAGTTGTTGGGTGTAAATATAGGTGAACCGTTGGTGTGGTTGCAGAAAACCATTTAAATGCTTATTTGTAGTGTGAAAACATTAACAATTGTAATTTCAGTTAACTAAAGCGCTGTTTTCTCTCTGATAAGAATAAAAGCATCATCATTTTTATATCTCTTTGTTGGTCAGATTCTTTGTGAAACTTCCTGATACTTGTTGCAGTCTGTGCATTAAACCGGGCGCTGCTTTATCTACTTTCTTGCAAATGTTATCAAAACAAAAAAATCTCTTACCCCATCTGAGGGATAAGAGATTTTGTATCTAAAGCTCTAAATGACCTTTTTACTGTGCAGCGTCAAAAACTATTTGCTGCATTTGATCGAAGTTCTCCTCCTGCTTTTTCAGCAACTGAAACTGCGCCAGTGTGCGCTGCCAGTTGTGTTCCGGCCATTGAATCTGATAATAAGTGTCGCCATTCAGATAGTCGGTGAAAAAACGAACGGTCTGCATATAACTCAACAGTTTGGCACCAAATGCGAGGTTGCCCAGCTCTGTTGGAGTGAGGAAACCTTTCGCTTTTTGCAGATAGCCTTTGGTGTAGGCTTCGTAAATATCCAGGTTTACGCCTACGTTCTCCAGATTTTCGTCATCTTCGGCACCTGTGTTGGCAGCTGTACGCATAAAGTCACCAAAGTCGGAGAGTACATAACCGGGCATCACCGTGTCGAGGTCAACAATGCAGATCGGCTCGTCATTATCGTCAAAAAGCATGTTGTTCACTTTGGTGTCGCAATGGTTGATGCGCTTAGGCAGTTTGCCTTCACGATGAAGCTGTTCGGGCATCACCATTTCAGCAGCGCGCTTTTCAATTTCATCAACCATCCACTGCACTTTCTCCAGACGGCCGGCTGTATTTTCTGCTACTGCATCTCGAAACTGCTTCAGACGGAACTCCATATTGTGAAAATCCGGAATGGTTTCAATCATATCGTCCAGCGGAAGGTCAGAAAGCATACTTTGGAAATCTCCAAAAGCGAGACCGGCTTTGTAGGCCAGCTCGGGATTAATGGCATCGTAACTTCTGGTGTTGCGAATCAGTACATATACCCGCCAGTAGTTGCCCTCTTCATCTTTGTGGTAAAGCTCTCCATCTTTGGCAGGAACCAGCTGAAGCACACGGCGTTCGATGTTCTCTGCTCCCTGCTCACGAAGTTTCATACGCAGGTGATCTGTTACAATCTGAATGTTTTTCTGAAGTCCGGGAACATCCTTGAAAATGTCATGGTTAATGCGCTGCAGGAAATACCATTCGCCATCAGCTTCTTTACTTTCAACGATATAGGACTCGTTGATAATACCTACTTTCAGCGGCTTGATTTCACCGGGTTCTGATTTGATTTGAAATTTTTCTACAATTTGTTTCATTTATTCTGATGATTTTTTATAATAAAATATTTTTAAGGAATTTCTGTGCTTATGTGGCTTCGCAAATGAAAGCATTCGCAAAAATACGATTTATTCTTGAATAAATTGAATAAATTTTGAGAAGCAGAGTTTTAGAGGGTGGATTTTTGTTTTATTAGAAAATTTTTAGCGACTGTACTTTCTTTTTCTCAACCATTGATAAATCATTCCGGCAATAAGAAGCAACACTGCCGGCAGTGCAATATTGATAATTTGTAACTTAATCCGCTCCTGTTTTGAAATGTCTTTTCTCAAAAGCCGCAAAGGCAAAGTTCTGGAGCGTAGCTCAATGCGCTCATGTTTTCCTCCGAGATAAAGTACTGAGTTAACAATGAACTCACTGTTTCCGTAAACCATGCCACTGTAGCGGTCCAGCCCAAGCGGCATCGCTTCAATGCTGTCACCATTGCGACTTAACTCGTTGCGGATAATGTCTCCGTCAGCAATAAAAATTTGCCGTGCAGGCACACTTTGATCTCTTCTCTCGCGGTAGTTCTCAATTCCGGGAGGCACCATACGGTGGGTAAAAACAGAAGAAAACTGACCCTCTAACAGCACTGCCGTGGGGATATATGAGAGACCGAAAAGTTCGCTGTCGTTCAAATCAGGCAGCTCAGAGAGTGAAACTACTGCCGGAGTTTGCAAGATTCCGCTTCTGGATGAGCTGGCCAGAAGGATGGAAGGGTTTAAGTTTTCAGAAGCTCCGGTCAGCTCAACCGGAGAAGCAAAACGGCTCAGCACCGGGGTAATGTTTTTTGTAACCGGATGATTCTCTGAAGTGAGTAAAAGGGGCGAATAGACAAACGGAAAGCTCATAAACTCAGCCTGCTCTTCAGCTCCCGCAACATTGAGCGGCAGCATCAGTGACTGAACATCCTGTATCAGTGCTGCCGGCATCCGCACGCCGTAACGAAAAAAGAGGTCGTCCAGATTCAGATCAAGGGCTACTGCCGGTGTTTCTCCGCGGCTACTCAGCATCTCTTCTGAGATCTGCACCGGATCCATCAGCCATAATATGGAACCACCGTGCATCAGATACTGGTCGAGTGTAAACTTTACCTCCTCTGAAAATGGCTCTGTCGGTTGGGCTACAATAACTACCCGGTAGTTGCCCAGAATCCGGGCATCATGCCCGATCACCCCCCTGTCAATCTGAAAGTAGCGGCTCAGCGTCCGGCTGATATCAAAAGTTTCAGCCTCGCTCAACTCTCCCTGTCCCTCAAGAAAAGCAATTTTTTCAACTTTTGTGTTGCTCAAACGGTGGATAGCATCCGTGATTTCATACTCTAAATTTTCAATAGAGATGTTGAGATTCTCCTCACCGGTAAGAGCGGGCAGGTTTTTTAATAAATTTAAAGCACTGCTTTTTTCTTTGTATCTGATCTCTATCCAGGGAAAAAGCGTTCTTTGAATCACATTCCCCTCTTTATCTTTTTCATACACCAGAGTGGGGGTGAGTCCGCGCTCTTCGAGTAGCTTTTGCTGCTCTACGCGTGCTGCACTGCTGCCTGCATTGTCCGGATTGATATAGTTGATGTGAATTTTATACCTGCTTTTGGCACTCAACTCTTCCAGCAGTTCTACGCTGCCCGATTTCAATCTTGTGAAGCCCGGGTTTAGTTTTCCATTCAGATAAAAATCAACATAAAGCGGCTCTTCCAGCTTCTGCATCAGCTCTTTGCTGCTTCTGTGCAGGCTGTGACGCCGGTCTTCGGTGAGGTCAATGCGGAAATGAAACACCCCGAGCAGTGTAATCAATACCCCGAAGAAAAGAGTAGTGAAAATGATATTTTTCAATGAATTGTTCATCCGTTTTAGTGCTGCTGAATTATCTGAAATACAAAGATAGAAATAGTTTGTCTCCTTTAAAACTTAAATTCTTCATTTTTAGTACTCAGGCTCACTCCCTTCGGGAAATAACCATAAGTTGTAAACGCGTATCAGATAGATATTCAGCTAATTAACAGTTAGTTGTTTATAACTAAAGAGTTAATGACTTTTAATCCGGCTTCATGCTGTTAAGCTTCGTAGTATTTTTTTATTAACTTTGCGCAATATTATGGTGCAGAATAGCCATGAATGGATTGTTTCTGTACTGTTTTTGATATTTCTAAAAGAATAAATATATTTTATCCAAATATGGGAAAAATAATCTCTATAGCCAATCAAAAGGGTGGTGTCGGAAAAACCACTACAGCAATTAATCTGGCCGCATCGCTGGCCGCACTTGGTAAAAAAATTCTTCTGGTGGATGCCGATCCGCAGGCCAACGCTTCGTCGGGTCTGGGGCTTGACATTCGCAAGCTGGAGTTTACGGTTTATGAGTGTCTGATCGATAAAGTTCCGGTATCGCAGGCAATACAAAAACTGGAGCATGAGAATCTCTCCATCATACCATCGCATATCGACCTGGTAGGAGCGGAGATTGAACTGCTCAATGTGAGCGACCGGGAGCACGCTATGAAAGATATGCTCAAACCGGTGGTGGGCGATTATGATTTTATTCTGATCGACTGCTCGCCTTCACTCGGGCTGATCACGGTGAACGCTTTAACAGCTTCCGATTCAGTGATTATTCCGGTGCAGAGTGAGTATTTCGCTCTGGAAGGGATTACGAAACTGCTCAACACCATCAAAATCATTAAGGGACGCCTCAATTCACGGCTCGAAATCGAAGGTTTCCTGATTACGATGTATGATAATCGCCTCCGTTCTGCTAACCAGGTGCTGGCCGAGGTGAAAAAACACTTTGATAAACTGGTGTTTGATACGGCAATTTACCGGAATGTGCGTTTGAGTGAAGCACCGAGTCACGGTTTGCCCATTTCAATTTTTGATCCGGAATCCCGTGGTGCAGCAAATTATAATGATTTGGCTAAAGAGTTGATAGAAAGACAATAAATTAAAATAAAAAGGAGAATCATGGCAAAAACAATAGGACTGGGACGCGGCTTGGGCGCATTGATGGATATTGATCCGGCCGGAGTTAGCGGTACTTCGTCAATCAACGAAGTGGAGCTTGATTTGATCGCTCCAAATCCCAACCAGCCAAGAACACATTTTGATGAGGAAGCATTGACTGAACTAGCAAGCTCCATCCGGGAAATAGGGGTGATTTCGCCCATCACACTCCGGAAAAATGAGGATGACACCTACATGATTATTGCCGGTGAGAGACGCTACCGCGCAGCCAAATCGATAGGTTTACGCACCATCCCGGCTTATATTAAAACTGCTGCCGATGATCAGGTGATGGAGATGGCGCTGATTGAAAATATTCAGCGGGAAGATTTGAATGCCATCGAAATTGCTCTTAGCTTTTTCCGTTTGATTAAAGAATATAACCTGACCCAGGAGCGTTTGAGCGAGCGGGTAGGTAAAAAACGTGCCACCATTTCCAACTACCTGCGTTTGCTACAACTTCCGGCAGAAGTGCAAATGGGACTTAAAGATGGTAAAATCGGTATGGGCCACGCCCGTGCAATCCTGGCAGTAAACGAACCGGTTGATCAGCTGAAACTCTACAACTTGACTGTTCAGAATGACTTTTCTGTGCGAAAAGTAGAGGAGATGGCTCGTAACTATGCCGAATTCGGAGCGTTTGTACCGGAAAAACAGGCAGCCGCCAAAACCCCTCAGGTGCAAAAGCTGAAAGAGCTGGAAGAGCTGACCGGTCAGCTGCAGAAAATTTTCAGCACCAAAGTGCAGCTCAATATCAATGAGAAGGGAAAAGGGAAAATAACCATTCCTTTCGCCAATGATGAGGAGTTGGTGAAGATTATGCAGTTAATGGATAAAATCTAATCTTAATCAAGTTAAAGACTCTTCAAGCCGTGCTAAAAAAGATTTTCTCTGTAATCTTCCTGTTTGCTTTTGCAGTTATTGCCCGGGGGCAGCAGCTGCCCGACAGTGTAGTATGGGCTGAAACAGATACAATTACGCAACTTCCCACTTTCACACCTGAAGAAGAATCTATAGTAGTTTCTGATACTTTGAGTGTGGTAACAGAGCCCGCTCAGTTGTCAGATTCTTTAGTTGTTGTCAAAGTGCGTGAAAAAAAGGAGTTCAAACCGGACCCGACCCGCACCATCTGGATGGGGGCATTGATTCCCGGTTTTGGACAAATTGCCAATAAAAAATACTGGAAACTCCCCTTTGTTTATGGGGGATTTATGGGTTTCGGATATGCTATTAACTGGAACCACGGACAATATATGGCTTTTAAAAATGGCTATATCGACATCACGGATGGTGATCCTAACACCAATTACCACCTGAAATTATTACCCAGAGGCTATACGCTCGAAAATTTTCCCGGAGGAGAAGAGACGTTCAAAAACCGGCTGCGATCATCGATGGATTATTTTCATCGTTACCGCGACTTGAGCATCATCCTTGCCACCGGCTTCTATGCGCTGGTTTTGCTTGATGCTTATGTTGATGCGCAGCTGTACGACTTTAATATCAGCCCGGATTTAGTATTAAATGTGGCTCCGGCCCGTTTGGAATTTGACAAAAACCAGAAAGCCGGATTTGGTGTCCAGGCAAGTATCCGGTTTTAGAGAAAAGTAAAAAAGATATGAAACAACACAACCGCTACCGGATTTTTATGATATTTATTCTGTTTTCGGGCTTTGTTTGGGCACAGCAACCGAAGGTGATATCACAAAAGCAGAAAGAAACAGAAGAAACGGAGGTTGAAGCAAAAGATGTAACTGTGCCGGATGAGTTTGTAAACTCACTCGATCAGCTGCTTCAAAACTGGGCTATTGACCGGATGGCTGTCAACAGTGACTGCTCGTCGGGAGTAAATCCACACACTACTGAAGAAGATTATCGCGAAAGATTGAAAAAGCTGCCGCACCTGATTGAGATGCCCTACAATGTAGCGGTGAGGTCGTTTATCGAGGTTTATACCCAGCAGCGCAGGAAACAGGTGGAGTATATGCTGGGTTTGAGCAATTACTATTTTCCTATTTTTGAAGAGGAGCTCGAAAAAGCGGGTTTGCCGCTCGAGCTAAGATTTCTGCCCATTATCGAATCGTCGCTCAACCCCAGAGCAGTATCACGCGCAGGGGCCACCGGTATCTGGCAATTTATGCTTGCCACCGGAAAATCATACGATCTGGAGGTAAACACTCTGGTTGACGAAAGAATGGACCCGAGAAAATCTTCAAGAGCTGCAGCGCAGTTCCTGAAAGAGCTCTATTCCATCTACTCCGACTGGCACCTTGCCATTGCAGCCTATAACTGTGGCCCGGGCAATGTGAATAAGGCTATTAACCGTTCAGGTGGCAAGCGGGATTACTGGACTATTTACTCCTACCTTCCGGCTGAAACCCGCTCCTATGTACCTATTTTTATTGCTGCCAATTATGCTCTTTCTTATGCAGAAGAGCACAATTTATGTGCTGCACAGGTGCGCCTGCCTGTCCTCACTGACACTGTGATGGTAAACCGCCGTGTGCATCTGGAGCAGATTGCCTCTGTTCTGAACCTGCCGCTGGAGGAGGTGCAGTTGCTTAATCCGCAATATCGCCGCGATATTGTTCCCGGTGACCTCAAACCATATCCTATCTGCCTGCCGCAAAATTATGCTAATCTCTATATCGAGAAAGCTGAAGATATTTATGCGCACAAAGCAGATATTCTGGTAAATAACCGGCGTGATGAGGTGAAAACTACTCAGGCAACCCGGGTTGCTGCATCTAACGTGACCTATCACACGGTGAGAAAGGGGCAGACATTGAGCGGTCTTGCTAAAAGATACGGAACTACCGTTCGGAAAATTCAAAATGCCAATGGTTTGCGCACTACCAAAATCAGGGTGGGGCAACGATTGAAAATACCGAGATAGAACCGGAATTAATAACTGAAAAGAGAGTGAATTAGATATGAAACTTTGGGAAAAAAACACAAAAGTAAACGAAGATATTGAACGTTTTACGGTGGGTCGTGATCGCGAGCTGGACCTCTACCTGGCTAAATTTGATGTGCTGGGCTCCATGGCACACACCCGCATGCTGGAGTCTGTGGGACTACTTACAAAAGAGGAGCTGGATGTTTTACAGAAGGGCCTGAAAAATATTTATCAGATTGCTGAAAAGGGTAGCTTTCTTATCGAGGAGGGGGTTGAAGATGTGCACTCCCAGGTGGAGCTGATGCTCACCCGCGAACTGGGTGATGTGGGTAAGAAAATTCATAGTGGACGCTCAAGAAACGATCAGGTTTTGCTCGACCTGAAGCTGTTTACACGTGATGAAATCGAAAAAGTGGTCTCATCTGTTTCACAGCTGATCGATGTGTTGCTGGAGCAAAGTAACCGTTACAAAGAGGTGCTGATGCCGGGTTACACTCACTTGCAGGTAGCCATGCCTTCCTCTTTTGGTCTCTGGTTTGGCGCCTACGCCGAAAGTCTGGCCGATGATCTGCAGCTCTTGCTCTCTGCCTGGAAAATTACTAACCGCAACCCGCTCGGCTCCGCTGCCGGCTATGGTTCATCCTTCCCACTCGACCGGCAAATGACCAGTGATCTGCTCGGTTTTGACAGCATGAATTACAATGTGGTGTATGCTCAAATGGGGCGCGGTAAAATGGAACGTGTTGTGGCTACAGCTCTGGCAGGTGTGGCTGCTACCATCTCCAAACTGGCTTTTGATGCCTGTATGTTCTCTTCACAGAACTTTGACTTCGTTAAACTGGCGGATGAGTTCACCACCGGCTCAAGCATTATGCCGCACAAGAAAAATCCGGATGTTTTTGAGCTGACACGTGCCAAAGCCAATAAAATTCAATCACTGCCTCAGCAGATAACGCTTATTACCAATAACCTGCCATCGGGCTATTTCCGTGACTTGCAGCTGACTAAAGAGACTTTTGTGCCTGCTTTCGAAGAGCTGCAGGATTGTCTGCAGATGACCTCTCTGATGATGGAGCGTATCGAAGTGAATGATGCCATCCTGGATGATCCGAAGTATGATTTGATCTTCAGCGTGGAAGAGGTCAACCGCCTGGTACTGGAGGGTGTTCCCTTCCGTGATGCCTACAAAGAGGTGGGAATGAAAATTGAACGGGGTGAGTTCACACCCGACAAGTCTGTCAACCACACACATGCAGGCAGTATCGGACAGCTGATGAATGAAGAGATATTTGCTTATAAAGAGCAGATAATAAGTCAGTTTGTTTTTGAAAAAGTGAGTGAAAAACTGGAAGCTCTGCTAGACTGATTACTCGGTTACAGCCAGTGTAAAAACACTGACATCCACAGAGTCAACATCGAGCAAAGTCTGTACGCAGGCTTCGAGAGTGGCGCCGGTAGTTAAGACATCATCTACCAGCAAGATATGTTTCCCGGCAAACTCCTCCGGGCGACGCAATGCAAATATCCCGGCGGTGTTTTCATAACGCTCAAATACAGACTTTTTAGTTTGCGTGCTGCTGTAATGTTTTCTGTAGAGATTGTTGGAAACTACCGGTTTACCCAGGACTTCTTCCAACCCTTTGCATATCAAAAAACTCTGATTGTAACCTCGTTTAGCCTCTTTCTTGGGGTGAAGCGGCACGGGCACAAGTATATCTACCTCATCAAAACTGCCGGAAGTAATCAACTCTGAGGCGGCATACCGCCCCAATGTAATCCCCATTTCCCGGTTACCTCTGTATTTTAGCTCATGAATTAACTTCTGAAAATCCGACCCTTTTCTAAAATGAAAATAGGAGCTTCCTTTCTGCAACGGAACCTTGCCCCAAAACCGTTTTTCTACCGGATTGTTCTCCATCAGATGGTAGTTCGTTTTTGGGATATTATTAAAGCAATGCAGACAGAGCTGCTGCTCGTTTTTGCGCAGACTCTCACCACAAATCAGACAGAGGTTGGGATAGAGCAGGTCGATAAGTCCGTTGAGAATAGAGCTCATTTAGAACAGTGTGATTAGTTTCGGAAGAAAAATAATGGTGCCGATGATAGCTGATATAATTGCAGCAATCAATACCGCACCGGCAGCCAGGTCCTTGGTTTTACCCGCCAGTGGATCTTGTTCAGGTGATACTTTATCTACCAGGGTTTCCAGGGCTGTGTTGAACATTTCGGCACTAAAAACCAGACCTATACACAAAAGAATCACCAGCCACTCTGTTGTGGAAACAGAGAAGACAAAGGCGGCGATGATCACAAAAAACGCAATAATAGCGTGGATTCTCATGTTCGTTTCAGAAGAAAACACAGCTTTTATACCTTGAAAGGCATATCCAAAACTTTTTATCAGTCGTTTCATAGCTTAAGTTTGATAAATGCCGCAGGCATATCAGTTTTTAAATAATACGCGGAACGCCTCTTCCACTTTCCGTACCTGAATCAACTCGATGCTGACCTTTCTCAAATCGAGACTCTGAAGATTAACTTTGGGGATAATCATCTTTTTGAAACCAAGTTTTTCTGCCTCCTGAATACGTTGCTCAAGCCGGTTCACTGGTCTGATTTCACCGGAAAGTCCCACTTCGCCGGCCATGCAGACGTGGGGTTCAATGGCTATGTCGATATTGGACGAAAGCACTGCTGAAATAATAGCCAGATCAATAGCCGGGTCATTCACACGGATGCCTCCTGCAATATTGAGAAATACATCCTTCTGAATCAACTTGAATCCGGCTCTTTTTTCGAGTACGGCCAGCAGCATATTCAGCCGGCGCAGGTCAAAGCCGGTACTCGATCGCTGCGGATTACCATAAGCCGCCGAGCTAACCAATGCCTGCACTTCTATCAGAAAGGGCCGGGCTCCTTCGATGGCAGAGGCGATGGCTGCACCGCTCATTCCCTCGTGATTTTGAGTCAGAAGCAGTTCTGACGGGTTGCTCACTTCGCGCAGACCACTCTGCTGCATCTCGAAAATACCCAGTTCAGAGGTGCTTCCAAAGCGGTTTTTTATCGGACGAAGTATACGGTACATATAGTGCTGGTCACCTTCAAACTGCAATACGGTGTCCACAATATGCTCCAGCACTTTCGGTCCGGCAATGCTGCCCTCCTTGTTGATATGCCCAATCAGCAGCACTGGAATATTAGTCGTTTTACAAAATTTCAGCAAAGCTGCAGCACATTCGCGCACCTGCGTCACACTTCCCGGTGAGGAGTCAACTGCCTCCGTGGTGATGGTCTGGATGGAGTCAACAATCAGTAAATCGGGTTTCACGTTGTGCGCATGCACAAATACCTGTTCCAGCGATGTTTCGCTGACAATGTAGCAGTCAGGATCGTTAAATTTGAGTCGCTCGGCACGCAGTTTCAGCTGACTGACGCTCTCTTCTCCCGAAATATAGAGCGTTCGTTTACCCTCCATGCGAAGCACTACCTGAAGTACCAGGGTTGACTTACCGATACCCGGCTCACCGCCTATCAGCACCAGCGAACCTTTTACCAGACCACCGCCGAGCACCCGGTTCAGCTCTTCGCTGTGCGTGTTTATACGCTCTTCCACACTGGTTTGAACCTCAGATATCAGCACTGGTTTCTGTTTGGTTTGTTCAAGTCCGGCTATAACTACCTTGGGTTTGCCCGTCTCTTTGTGAATAATCTCTTCCACAAAACTGTTCCACTCTCCGCACGAAGGGCATTTGCCTGCCCATTTGGGAGTGTCAAAACCACAGTTCTGGCAAATATATACTGTTTTGCTTTTAGCCATATCGAATCATTTTTTACAAAGATAGTTTTTTCCGGAGATTATGAGGAAGCTTATTTCTTGATTTTAGAAGTTTTACTTTTAAAATTGAAAACCTTATCTGTCCGGCGGTAACAAAAAACGCGGACTCTTCATAAGAAT
>CAYPPC010000030.1:13801-16868 GCA_964412435.1 uncultured Paludibacter sp. | reverse complement strand
TGATGGGTGCTATTCAGGGAATTATGCAGGCACAGTATGATGTATTGCGTGCCAACGGACACACCCCTTCAGAGGCGTTTAATGAAACTGTAGAAGAGCTGACACAGTCGCTGATGCCGCTCTTTGCTGAAAACGGTATGGACTGGATGTATGCCAACTGCTCCACTACTGCTCAGCGCGGTGCACTTGACTGGATGGGGCCATTTTACGACGCTACCAAACCGGTATTTGAAAAACTGTACAAAGAGGTGGCCAGCGGTAACGAAGCACAACGCTCGATCGACAGCAACTCACAGGCTGACTACCGCGTGAAACTGGATGAGGAGCTGCGTCAGCTTCGCGAAAGTGAAATGTGGCAAACAGGAGCCGTGGTTCGGAAACTGAGACCTGAAAACAACTAAGAAGTTGTCAGTATAAAAAGTAAAGCGGATGAATTTTAGATTCATCCGCTTTTTTGTTTATTCATAAAAAATTGATACCTTTGAGGTCTGCAAAAACCCTATATTTTCAAAGACAACAAAAACAAAAACTAACATAAAAACAGAGAGTTATGAATCTTCTAACACAACTTAAAGCCTACACTAAGGTGGTTGCCGACACGGGCGATTTTGCATCGATTGAGGTGTATAAACCGGTGGATGCCACTACCAATCCTTCATTGATTTATGCGGCATCGCAGGATCCGAAGTACCGGAGCCTGATTGATGATGCTATTCACTTTGCAAAGAAATCGAGCGACGACAAAGCGGTGCAACTGAGCAAAGCGATGGATAAGCTGGCTGTGAATTTCGGACTTGAAATTTTGAAAATTGTTCCCGGACGCGTATCTACCGAGGTGGACGCACGTCTCTCTTTCGACACAGAAGGAACCATCGAAAAAGCCCGTGAGCTGATTCAGCTCTATGAAAACGCCGGTATTTCGCGGGAGCGCATTCTGATTAAAATTGCTGCCACCTGGGAGGGCATCCGGGCTGCTGAAGTGCTCGAAAAAGAGGGTATTCACTGCAATCTGACACTGCTTTTTTCACAAGTGCAGGCCATTGCCTGTGCCGATGCAGGGGTGCGGCTGATTTCACCTTTTGTGGGAAGAATTCTGGATTGGTACAAGAAAGACCGGGGCGTGGACGAAATTCCTGCCCATGAAGATCCCGGAGTAATTTCGGTGACCAATATCTTTAACTATTACAAGAAGTTTGGTTATCCCACTCAGGTGATGGGAGCCAGTTTCCGCAATATTGGTGAAATTACCGAACTGGCCGGCTGTGATCTGCTGACCATTTCACCGGCCTTGCTGCAGCAACTGGAGGATACCGAAGGTGATCTGGAGCGCAAACTGAGTAATGAGATCGCTTTTCAGCAAGAGATTGAGAAAATTGATGTGGATGAAAAAACTTTCCGCTGGATGATGAGCCAGGATGCGATGGCCACTGAAAAGCTGGCTGAAGGGATCAGAAACTTTACCAAAGACCTGATTGAACTTGAAAAACAGATTGAGCTGATGCTTTAATCTGAATCACCCCGCAGAAAAAGCGGGGTGATTTGTTTTAAATAGAATTTTTTCCGGATTTCTCCGTTAATATGAGAGAATTAATAAATTTCGATTTAAATGAGAAAAGTTGTCACTATACTGCTGATGTTTGTCAGTCTTTCACTGGCTGCCCAGGTAAAATACTACGTTGAAGCCAATCTGAATCACTCACTGATTCTTAAATCGGATGCTGCCACCACCCGAGAGGTAACGTCCGATATGCCTAATCTTCTGAAATTTCAGACCGATGCTTACTTCGCCAGATATAATAACCGGCCGGGCGGCGCACTTACAGTGGGTCTGAACTATCCTATCCTGAATGATTTCAGTCTGGATGCCGGCATTTCGCTAAACAACTACAATTTTATGCAGATGCTGCAATCGCGTACCAGCTTCTTTTATCAAAAACCGAACGATACCGAGGTGATTAAGAGTGGAACTGAACCGATTATTAATCTGAAAGATGCCACCCACCACCTTCTAATGATTGGTGTGCCGGTGGGTCTCTCCTACTACCTACTGGAAGAGCAGCTGGCACTTAGCGTTGGGCTGATGCCCTCTTTTTTGGTTTTCAACCAGGGTGGCGACCGGCTGTCGTCTGACTTAAATAAGTTTGCCATGGCCACACAACTTCAGCTTCGCTACCGGTTTATTCCAGGCTGGTGGTTAACCGGCGGCTACTCCGAATACAGCACTAAACTATACAAACCGAGTCTGAAACAGAGTTTCTCCAGCATGAGGGAGATTAAGCTGGGAGTGAGACGGGAGTTTTAATATGACAATTAACCAATGTGGGAATAAGTCAATGAGAAAATAAGCCAATATGAGAATGAGAAAATGACTGTATTTGAAGGCTTTTACTATTGATTTGGCTTATAAGAGACATTCAAACAACCAATAAAGTCTTTCAACCACATAATCCACAGAAGGGCATAACCCAACAGACAGAAAAAAAACTTACAACAAAAGACTTTCAGCCACAAAAGACACGAAATACACGAAAGTTTCTCGTCTTTGATATGGAGGTTAGTGATGTCCGTGCATTTCCGGGCTGCCAAGACCGGGCTCTTATTTCACTCCCCTTTCATTCAGGGCTTTCTGGTAACGACGCGCATTGACGATATGCTCGGCGTAGGTAATTGCAAAATTGTGCTGTCCGTCGAAAGTCTCTTTGGCGCACATATAGATAAAGTCATTTTTATCAAAATTGAGCACAGCATCCAGTCCGCTGACCGTGGGGATACGAATGGGGCCGGGAGTGAGTCCTTTGTTGCGATAAGTATTATAGGGCGATTCAACCTTTAAGTGAACATTCAAAACCCGGCGAATGGAGAAATCCCCCACCCCGAAAATCACCGTTGGATCGGCCTGCAACGGAATGCCTTTTCGCAGTCGGTTGATATAAAGCCCCGCAACAATGGGTTTTTCCGGCACATAGTTAGTCTCTGAATCCACAATAGAGGCAAGGATGCTGACCTCTTTTATAGTCAAAGGTATGGCAGCCGCTTTTGCCTTCCGCTCTTCGGTCCAGAAGCGATC
>CAYPPC010000030.1:3023-13791 GCA_964412435.1 uncultured Paludibacter sp. | reverse complement strand
AGTATCCGGCAGAAAGAGAGATACAGAATTGAGAGTATCCAGCCCGAACTGTTCGAGATAAACCGGATCGCGCATCAGATCCAGTATTTCGAGCGAATCGGGCATCAGTTGTTCTGAGAGACGCCCGGCCAGTTGCTCTTTGGTACGAATATTATTAAAAGTAAGCATCACCGGCACCTGACTACCATTACGCAAATTGCGAATGAGGGAAAGATTGTTCATTTGGGGAGATATCAGGTATTTTCCGGAACGGATATTTTTATATTTCAGCAGATCGGCTGCTTTGTTAAAAAGGAATGGTGATTTAATATCGGCCAGCTCCTCCAGACGACTCATCATCTCATCGTATGTGAGATTTTCGTGCAAATAGAGATAAGCATCCTCGCCGGTTTTGCTTTTCACATTGGGATAATTGAAGAGTGCGATGTAGCTGCCCACCGCAACAAACAGCAGCAATGCCAGTGCTGCGACAATAATTATAATAGTTTTTTTCATCTTTATTTTTAAGCTTCTACTCTATAAAACAATCAGTTTGCAAAAATAGTCAATAATTTTGTAAGTTTGAGCACAAAATCTTTTTGCCAATTAAAAATAATGTCTTATATTTGCAGTCGCAATTTCAGCAAGACCATATGGAAGTGTGGGTGAGTGGCTGAAACCACCGGTTTGCTAAACCGACATACGGGCGACCGTATCGAGGGTTCGAATCCCTCCGCTTCCGCAAATCAAACAAGATGCCCCGCAGTAGCGGGGCATTTTTTATTTTATATCACTGAGTCAGCTACGGATTACGCCAGATTGCTTTTATAGCTGGAGTGCTTTCTCTTGATAACACCACCCTCTTCGCACCAAACAATAGTAATCACACGGAGAATAGATAAGCACAAAAACAGCAAGTGTAAACTATTTTATCAGCTTTAAGCCGGATTTTGCAGAATCATCATTAGGGCGCAGCAATAATGCATGATTGAAAAGTATCCTGGCGTCAGTATTAGCTCCTAAATAGAGTTTTGTCCACGCCAGCATGATCACAGAGTCATAATCCAATGGATAAAGGTTGACATTCTTTTCAAACAATTTTACTGCCTCAGCATAGTTTTTTTGGTTATAATAAATTACACCGAGCCAGTAACTCGCTACTGTATTTTGTGGGTCAATTTTTAAAATCTGTATATACTGAGTTTTCACTTTTTCCCACTCTTCTATTGCACTATATGGCTTAATAATACCGGAACGAGCCTCGATGGAATAAGGTTTCAATTTTATTGCCCTCAAATAATAGCTGATTGATGTCGTATGTTTTTTATCAAGATAGTGTAACCAACCCAACCTTATATTCATGAAATAATCATTTGCTTTATAAATCTGTTTCATTTCCTGAATTGCTTGTGAGTACTTTCCGGCATACTCAGCCTCATAGTTTTTCGCAAAAACTTGTTCGTAATTTATCTTATTTTGCGCCACAAGCGCAAAAAAACTAAGCTGCAAAAAAACTAAGATTACTATTTTCCTTAAAATTGCCATATTAATCCTCCTGTAATTGAATGTTGATGATATGTTTGGGTTGTATTATAAGTTTGTTTTTGATCGTAAGTATAATTCAAGTACACGTTCAAAGGCTTACAAATATAATAAAAAATAGATGCACCGGTTCGAAAGACAGTGGGGTCTAACGGATTATAGATATAGAGAGCATTGGTATCAATAAAGTAATTCAGATTACCAAAATTGATAAAACTCTCTGTCCAAATATTTTTGTAAGGCATAAAACCTATTGTTTGCTTGAATATCTGTCTGTCTGTTTGCCCCAAAATCTGATCCCGCTCCATAATTTGGTATAGAGAACTTGTGAGCGTAACGGGAATATTTCCCGTAAAATTAACTCCTAAATGTAATCCAATCTGTCCCGAGTTTAGCCTTTCACTCATATAATAACCGCCTGAGGCTGCCAGGTCAAAGCGATATAACTGATGGGATAACTTGCCAAAAAGAACATGTCCGGGAAAAGAGTAAGTATAATCCTCATAATTCACCTTCGCATCAACAAAGTGATAGGCCAAATTAATATGAGTTTTTGGCAGTGGTGTCCAGCCAGCCAGTGCGTAATACTCAAACTGTTGGGTTGATGTACTATCAGTGCTTTGCCCAAAATGTGAAACACTCTGATAAAGGTTAAATTTATATCCTAACAAACTATTAAGTCCTATTCTTTGGTAGGAAGCGTCATGAATACCGGCTGCTGATGGTGTTTTGTAACTATATTCAAGATCAGCTGCATTCAATACTTTAAATTTCGAAACTTGAAGATTTCCCAAACTTTCTTTCGATAATTTACTTACATAATAGCGTGCATAGGCTGTTTTACCCGTTTGCAGCGCATTATAATAAAGATATAGCTGTGTAATCTCACTCTCACCATGTTTTGCAGCTTTCACGTAATGTTGTATACTTTTATAGTATCGCTTCTTCATAAAATTGGCATATCCGAGTCGTTGGCGTAAATACAAAAAGTCTATTCCTTCTTTTTCAGCTAATTGGCCTGTTTGCAATAGTTCATCCCATTCACCACGCACATATTGTTCATAGCTTAAACTATCAATATAAGCTATATCAATTTTGTCTTGTGCAATCCCGGGTACAAGATAAAACAGCATAAACATCAAAATGCCACACCTGTGTATATTTCTCTTAAAAAACTCGATTGGCATGAATTTCTGTTTTTAATGCTTTATAACTGAAAGTATTAATACCACGATTATCTATAAGAATGCTACTTTTAGAAATTGTTTTCGTTTTTGTAAAGCTTGAAAGATTAATTTCACTTTCGAGTTCCATTTGAGACGAGTCCGACAGATGCACCAATGTATCTGTTTTTAGTTGGAAATCTGCCTTCATAAAACTAAAAAATGGTGCTGTAAAATCATTTAGAAATGTGGTAAAAGAGCGTTTTTCAAGCATATGAATCGATACTTTATCACTTATCTTCTCCTGGTTGTCCGAAAGCAATACTTTGTACGCAGATAAATAAAAGTAAAATAAAAGCGATTTTTTATTCCCATAAAAAGCTGTAAAATAGAACATAAGATTATCACAAGTAAAATAAGCCACAGCATTAGTCTCCCTGCTGTGAATGTACTTCAAGTTGTATGCGTCTGTGTAGATATCCCAATGTTCTATTTTGCAATCACCTTTTCCATCCCGATACTCAAAGGACAAACTTGTATCCGGAATAAAGTTAAAGGAATAAAACAAGGCACTGTTTTGCGTAAGATTACTTACTGTGTCCTTCTCTTCCGGTACAGTAAATTGTTGCAGAGCCTGATGCTTCTCACTATGATAATAAGAGAGCGGATACTCAATAGTGCGTGCACCTATAAACGGGCTGTACTGAACCTGAAAATGGAGATGTGGATAGGGTGAACGCCCGGAATTTCCACATTGAGCAATAATATCGCCCATTTTAACATAATCCCCCTTTTTAACCTTGATGGATTGTTTTTTCAAATGAGATAATTGTGTGTAAACACCGGGGAGGTGTTGAATCAAAATGCTGTTTCCCCAATTATTGGTTGTGTTAATTTCTCCGATAGGATTATCGTCAATATAATCTATTGTTTCTACCACAAAACCATCTGCCGGCGCAACGATTAGTTTTCCAAAGCAATGATAATTCTCACACAACAAACCATCCTGCTGAAATGATTTTCCATCTTCATCTAATATCATAAAATCCAAAGCTTTCCCCCACTCCTCTTTGTGGGTAAATGCACCATCATAAGCCTGTGTTACAGACCATTTCCCCATAAAAGGCAACTGAATCGGATAATACCAGAAACGATTCAATCTCTCTTTATTATTCTGATATGCGTATAGGTTTTTTTCAGGAGAATAGTACTGATAAGGAGTTATTGTAAGTCCCTTAATACTCCTTCGCTGCTGCAAGAAGTGCACGAATATGATTGTGATAAATGAGTATGGAAGAGAGAAAACCGGCAAATTGAAGGATCCCATCAGTTTAGTTAGGAAAATCAGAACAATAGATGTCAGAGGCACCAATAAAAACACCCATAAATAGGACTGTTTTGATGGTATTACAAAAAACCCACCTATCGCTATTGCTATCATAATGTAGTTGGCGCCGATATTATAATAAGTAATGCTGGCAGCTTCGGTTCCGGTAAACTGGGCAAACAGATAAGCTGCTAAAAAACCCACCACTGATAACGAAAATACAACTCTTGAACTCAGAAGTAAAGCAACAGCTAAAATCACTCCTGTTATCAAATTGTTTTGAAACAAGATAGAGCTTAGTGAGCGTAAGTATATATCGAGTAATTTATTGATTTCAAGCGACTCGATTGACTGAAAAATAGAGACTAATGAATTGCCGCCGATCGAATACATTTCGTTAATCCAGAATATATTTCGGTAAGTAAGACCAAGGTTTTCATATAAGGATGACGGCAACATTATAAACCAGAATGACAGGACAAAAGGGATACTTAAAAACGAGAGTCCATACTTAAACAACCAGCCGCCCATGGCTACAGACAGGATAAGGGTTAATAAAGAAGACAAAGCAAGTAATGTGAAAAACACCCAGCCGGGCTCAAAATAAACACCCAAACCTATACCCGTAATCAAAGCATTAAAGCTTAAAATACCCTGGCGCAATTGTGTTTTATCGTAACCCATTACGTTAGCCGCAGTAACAGCAATCAAAACCGCAATTAAACCACTTAATCCTGCATAAAAGTTAAGGAAAGTGGCTATCATAATCGCAACTGCCATTACTTTACTATTCAGAAAAAACAGGATAGAATAGCTATTAAGAATGGCCGGTAAAATAACTTCTCTGGTATGTGTAAGCTTATACTTCAAAATTGAATGCTTCTATTATTAAGTTCTCTTTATTTTTTGAAGATGCGATGGTATTTGTTCTTTGTTTACTATATCTTCCAGGGTTTCAGCATCCCGAATAATGTGAGTTCTGTTGTCATTATCAATCAGTACAACGTTGGGGCGAAGAGTAATAAACTGCATCCATTGCGTCATATTGTAAGCTCCCACTTTATGCACTACCACACGGTCGCCTTTTTCCAACAAAGGCATTACAATGCTTTCACGAACCACATCGATATTCATACACAGAGGACCGAATAAAGCCATCTCTTCCGTCTGATGCCCCATTACTTTTGCCGGGCTTACCTGGTGTTCATACCAAAACGAAGTAAACAGTGAATTAACACCAAAATCAAGAATTGTAGCTCTGCGGCCATCTGACAGGCGCTTTGTTGCCAGTACAGTACCGAGCATATAGCCTGCATCATCTATCAATGCTCTCCCGGTTTCAAGAATGAGCAACGGAAGTTCTTCTTGCTTAAATCCATAAGCCAAAATCACATCAGTGATTGCATCAGCAAATTGATCGATAGAGGGAACAGCGTCTGTACCGGGAAGATATGCCCCTTTCAGTGTGTTTGTTGATGGAAAACCACCGCCTATATCGATATAATGCAACACCTTCCCATATCGCTCTTTTATGTTCCAGGTCAGTTCGCAAAGAACACGAGTAGCTGTTTCATAAGCTGATGGACTTAGCATAAAAGTTCCAATATGGCAGTGTAAACCTATTAATTCTAAATTACTATTGTTGATAATACGGGTAATAGCATTCCATGCCTGCCCATTCTCATAATTAAATCCAAACCTATCCCATTTAGGATAAATACCGGTATCCATATTGATGCGAATTGCCACTTTGGGCTTCAAATTATGCATCTCGCTTAATCGAATCAATGAGTATAACTCATCATAATGATCGATGTGAATCAGTGAGTTGTTTTTAGCTGCTTTAATTAAATCTTCATCCGATTTAACCGGACCATTAAAAATAATTTGATGACCCGGCACTCCGTTACGGATTGCTTTATCATATTCAAATCCCGAAACAACCTCTGCCCAAGAACCTTCCTGATGGTAAATTTTGCATACGGCATCCAGATAATTGGTTTTATACGACCAGGCAAACTGAACTTTTGGATATCTGTTTTTGAAAATCCGTTCTGCTCTCTGATAATTTTTTCTGATTTGTTTTTCGGAAATAACAAACAGTGGAGAACCATATTCGTTAAGGAGTGAATCAACACTCACACTCTCTATATGTGTTACTGCCTCATTTTCCGTTTTCTTACCAAACTTATTCATTAAGCCCGTATTCATTTTTCGAATAATAGGCCTTTCATATCTTATTTTTTCCATTGATCTCTCATTTTATTAGTTAAAAGTTACAACTCTCCATTTCCGGAAATTTTCTGAAATTCAGTAATATCAGTTATCAGCTCCCAGGAGTAGCGAATAAAAATTGTACCCACTTTATAGTCGGTATAAGGTATAAGTTTTTCACCCATAGCCATTTTTACGAGGCTTGCTGGCTGATTTTGTCCTGATGCAGCTGTGAGATAAATCCAGGCAGGGAAACGGGGATTTACCTCCATGATATAGGGGGTGCCATCGTTAGTCATCATCACTTCCAGCTCGCAACCACCCTTCCATTTGGTTACACGAATGAATTTTTGCGCCAATTCAATCAGTTTGTCGTCTTCCAGCGTTATGCCCGACCAGGCTTTACCTTTATCGGTGATATAGAGTTTACGCATAGGAATCACACTGATAGCATTGCCTTCACCATCGCCCAAGGCAGCAATATTGATTTCAGTTCCTTTGATAAACTTCTGTAAAATAATTGGAGCGCCCCACTTGGCCTGAATTTTCAAAAAAGCTTTTTCAACCTGCTCAAAGCTGTAAGCAATGCTGGCATCGTAATACTTCCCTTTTACAACTACCGGGTATTCAATCTCGTCTGCCATTTTATGCAGTTCGCTAAATTCATACAGAACCTTATTTTCAGGAATATAAAAACCGTGTTCTTCTCCAAAAGAGGAGAGTTGAACTTTGTCCCGCGCTTCAAACTGCTTCAAGTCCGGAAGAAATGTTTCTATTCCAACTGCTCTGAGTTTGTCGCCCAATTTGATAAAATTGAATAGCTCTGCATCAAAATTGGGTATAATCAAATCTAAATTTTCTTGCTCATGAATATATAGAAGGCGTGCATATAAACTATCTGTTCCTCCTGACGGATAAGGAATCTGATAAGTTTTGTCCACAATATCATGCATGTAAATACCCGGCTCTAATGATTCGTAGGAAAGTCCAATGATACGCACATCAAACTCTTCGCACTCACGTATAGCGCGAATAACAGCGACACCCGGTCCCGGACTATCGATGGCATTAAGACCTGTCACCCCAATGGTGTATGTTTTCTTCGTATGCATCACTCAATTATGTTGTAATTTTTTAGTAATGAGAGAAAGTCATCGAGGTCACGCTCAAAAATAGATGACTCCACGTCAAATTCCTTAATGACAATTTCTCTTATTTCGTCGATAGTTTTCTTTTGTTTCAACAAACTAATGACATAAGAGCCGGTTTTATTGGTTGAGAATGAATCTCCCGTAGAAGGATTAAATATAAACCCTTCATCACTTAATGCAATGTTCTTTTTTATGTTCATAGTACTAATATTAAGTTGCTTTATAGCACAAAATTAAAATCATAAAAATCAACTGTCAAAATTTTTCAGCATATCCTCTATAATTTCAGCAAACTCCTTTCTATAAGATGATTTTTTCAGTAAAATTATCAATTTTCACAATGAATATTCCTCTTCCGGGAAAATGGACTGTCACTCTGTCACTCGTAGCTATCTCCTTTTTTATCAAGATACCACTCGAAGAGTAGATTTCAATCATAGATGATGGTGTTAAATGATTAATTAAAATTCCTCTTCTCGTTTTAGTGATACTGTAAGGAAAATCAGATCTTTTATGTAGTACAGAGTTAAACTGATCTTCAGCTATATTTTTGAAATCACTCCAATAAGGCGCTTTTTCATACAAAGTTTTCGAACCGGGCGTAACGGTAAGCGTAGAGGTTTCCAATTCGGCATTTTCAAAAGTAAAATAATCTATTATGGGTGGCGAAGAACAAGAAATACGTAAATCGTGCAGCTTTTCACAACCATAAAATGCTCCGGAACCAATATAATCCGTATTTTCGCCAATACTCACTTTTTGAAGACTGTTGCAATACTCAAAAGCATAACTACCAATGGCCAAAACGGATGAAGGTATTTCTATCTGTGTTAATTTATTACAGCCGTCAAATGCAGAATATCCTATCTCTTTCACTGTGGAGGGTATTGTGTATGAACCATCCAAACCCATATAGCTCAGGTAGATATAATCCCTGTTTTTACTAAAAAGAACACCATCTATGGCACTAAAATAGGGATTAGCCTCATCGACCTGGAAACCGCTAATACCTGAACAGTTATAAAAAGTAAATTCACCTAAATATTCAAATGAAGCCGGAAAGCGAATATAACCGGTGATATTTTTACAGTTATTAAAAGCTCCGGGATCAATGCTTTCCAGATTGGAAGGCAGGAGAAAACTTCCAGACGTTGCCGGGGGACAAACCACAAGTCTCTCTCTGTTTTTGTCATACAACACACCGTTGTCCGAAGCAAAGTATTGATTTTGAAGGTCAACCGTATAGTTGTTTATACCTATACATCCGAGAAAAGCGTAGTAACCTATATAATCAACAAATTGTGGGATATGAATACTTCCTGTCAATTGTGTACAATTATAAAATGCGTGGCTCCCTATTAATCTAACTGATGTTGGAATGGATATTGAACCCGCTTTGGCAGGAGGGCAGATGTAGAGCGTATCTTGATTTTTGCTCATTAGCATATCATTTTTACCGGAAAACCGCGAATTGTTTTCATCCACTACATAGGAATTAATTTCATTAGACTCTAAAAAACAGAAACTCCCTATATCCGTTAAAGAAGCCGGAATAGTAACTGCACCTCTCAAATTATAGCAACCATAAAAAGCGCCCTCCCCCAATGATTTCACCTGGTTAGGAATTTTAAGATTGCCTGTTATTCCGGAACATTTTGCAAAAGCATAATCATCAATCGATTGTACAGAGCTCGGCAAACTGATAGCAGATAAATTGAAGCAGTTCTCAAAGGCTGATTTGAGGATATGTTTTACTGTTGATGGGATATTTAAGTACCCTGCTTTTGCATTAGGACAGACTAATAGTATGTCTTGTTTTTTATTGTACAATACACCATCAATCGAACTGTATTGCTGGTTTAACAGAGATACTGTTATATTTTGAAGCGAGTAACATCCGTAAAAACTGTAATCATAAATATTGGAAACATTGGTCGGAATTTGTATCGATGTGAGGTTCCAACAGTAATAAAATGCTAAATAACCAATAGAATTAATATCTGCGGGTAATATAACATTCGTCAAACTTGACTTATAAGTTAATAGTACGGGGTTATAAAAAGCATAATGTGGAAGTTCATTGGCCGGATAATTGATAAGCTCACCTTTATAGGTACCATCAGTGCCGGTATAGGCAGTAATTTGAGCACCTGACAAATCAAGTACAGCGAGTAGCTTAATATTGTCACGTATAAAAGCAATATCAACAGCATTTAGCTTACCGGCAACAGTAAGCTCAGTTATTTTACTTTGATCATCTATATTGACCTGTTCTTCCAGAGAGCCGGGCAGTGTGACGTGTATTGTTTTGACTGATTCTCCGTGCAAACTTAATACAGATAGGAAGCTAATAAGTACGTAAATTAAGGAGCGCATAGTGCTTTTGTATTATTTAATAAAGTTTTGTCCGAGATAATTTTGAAACTTTTCTTTGTATTTCTGTCCTATTGGGATGGGAATCATTTGTTGTAAAATAATTTTGTTTTTTTCAACAGATTGTATCTTATCTAAATTGATAATAAATGAACGTTGCACGCGCATAAAACTTGACTCCGGTAGTTCTGATTCCATATTTTTAAGACGCATAAAAGTAGTGATTACCTGACCATTATCAAGATTAATTTTTATATACTCATTGGCACTCTCTACGTACAAAACATCAGAAATAAGAATTTTCATCATTTTCAGGTCAGATTTAACAAAGATATATTCGTCTATTTCCCGATTTTCATCAGCTATTTGCTGTTGGAGTTTCTTATTCTGTTTTTCTTCTTCTTTCCAGTAAAAAAACAACTTATAAGCTGTTCCCGTACCAATCACCAGAAATGCAATTAAAAGCTGTTTGAAGAAAATTAATCTATTATTGGGTTCTTTGTCCTGTTCCGGAATTTTAAATCCTTCAGGTAGTGGCATATTATCTGAAAGCTCCAGTGGAGGCATACCCGGTCCTATCTCCATAGGCGGTATGCTAATTTTATCTGTACCATGACATAAATCAGTACACTTTAAACTAAAAAATATGATGGTCGGTGTAATGACAATAAGCCATAAAGTATAAAGAATGTATTTTTTATTTTTTAAATATACCGGAATAAAAACATAAATATTGATTATGAAAATAAGAAAAAATGTAAATATTTTTATCCAGGCCTTGAATACTAAATTCCAGTCGGCAGCTTGATTTGTGATTTTCATTAAAAGTGGAATGGCGAAAACCAACATCCAAAAAATGCCAATAAAAATTGCTTCAAATTGTGAAAATTTAAAGTCGTATTCCTTTTTTTGTTTCATGTTACTCGTATGGTTCATAAAGTATACAAAAATAGCTTCTATCCCTATGGATTACAAATATTATCAGTAAAATCAAACTTTTCTTCAGTAAAATACGGGTA
>CAYPPC010000030.1:0-3013 GCA_964412435.1 uncultured Paludibacter sp. | reverse complement strand
TTTCTAATCCGGAGCAGCTTTATAAAATGTTAATGTATGAATAGCAGTTGCGAGCATGCTGTTTTACTCTACCTGCCAAAGCTGCAATAGAAATAATTTCAACAAAAAGGATTTATTTTAGCGCTTACCTAGACTTATTTTTCGACACATAGTTTCTCATATTTCGACAAAGCTCAGCAAGACGCTAGCCGGCAAACCAACGCTCAAATTTTAGAGAAAAACATCTTTGATAATTTTGCCGTTAAATTCAGTAAGCCGGTGCTTTATTAAAGGTCCGGATGATATCAAAAAAACAAACCTCACTATTTCTATTTAAGGAAATTACTCTAAAAGATATAAATCTATTTTTTAAGTAAAAAAGCTGTTGTTGAGTTAAACCAACAGCAGCTTTTATCAAATATACATAATGGAATGCCGTAGGACAAGCCATTTATGAAACAGATTCTGCGATCGCTGAAATGAACGAGGCTTACCGACCGGATAAAGTGTTGATGATAATCATAACTGATGGCATGGGGAATGCTTCGCAAAAGTTCAGTCAAAGTGCCTTAAAAACTTTGATTGCATCGCATGAAAAACTGATGAACTGGAGTTTTATCTATCTGGGTGCCAATCTCTCTAATTTTGATGATGCAGACCAATTGGACATTCGTCAGACTGCATACGCATCAAAAGAGAAAATGGGTGAAAAGTTTCATGCTATATCTGAAGCTTCAATAATGTATCGTATGAAAGGCTCCAAAAATTTCAATCATGATATTCTGTTTAAGTTGATGGAAGATTTGGATGAAAAGGAGTAGATTGGAACATGGATTTATGGAACACGGATGACACTAATACAAGTAGCACAGATTTTCACAGGTTTTTAAATCCGTGTTTATCCGTGTTGCACAGCATCCGTTTTATCTGTGTTCTATTTGTTTCATTTATAATCTTTTGCTTTATTGGAACACTGATGACACTGATACAAATAACACCGATTTCCACTGATTTTTAAATCCGTGCTTATCCGCGTTGCGCAGCATCCGTTTTATCTGTGTTCCATCATTTTCTATCGTCAAATCACACCTCCTCCAAGCCCAATTCCCTCAAAAACGCATTATGCTCCTTCCGGCTCTCCTCAATTTGTTGGTTCACCGCTTTTAGCTTTTGGTTTACCTCTTTCAGGTCAACAATCGGTTCCGGTTCGGCGGTGCTTACGTAGCGGGTGATGTTGAGGTTGTAACCGTTCTTCTCGATTTCGCTCATCTCCACACGACGCGAAAAACGCTCCTCATCACTGCGGAATTTATAGGTTTCTACAATCTTATCGATATGCTCTTCGGTGAGGCTATTCTGACGCTTATTTTTCTCAAAATGCTCACTGGCATTAATAAAGAGCACATCTTCGTGCTTTTTGCACTTCTTCAACACCAATATCGACACCGGAATACCGGTAGAGTAAAACAGATTGGCAGGCAAACCAATCACCGCATCGATATGATTATCAGTAAGCAATTTGGTGCGGATACGCTCCTCTGCACCACCCCGAAACAGTACGCCGTGCGGCAATATAATTGCCATCGTTCCCTCCTGCGACAGAAAGTGCAGACCGTGCAGCAAAAAGGCAAAATCTGCTGCCGACTGTGGTGCGAGACCATAATCCTTAAAGCGGAAATCCTCCGCCATTCTGTCACTGTGCTCCCACCGCAAACTAAACGGCGAATTAGCCACAATGGCATCAAACTCAATTTTATTCGCCGGGTTTATATCATTCAGCGTACTCCACTGATTTTCTAATGTATCGCCGTGATAAATATCAAACTCCGTATCTTTCATGCCGTGCAGCAACATATTCATCCGCGCTAAGTTGTAGGTGGTGATGTTGTTTTCCTGACCGTAAATTTTCCCGATACTGCCGCCGCTGTTCATGATGCGTCGCCTCACATTGAGCAACAACGAACCCGATCCGCAGGCGAAATCCAGCACATTATTCAGTTTCTGCTTTTTGCCGGTTGTCGGGTCCTGACTGTCAAGCGTCACAATTTCCGATAAGATGCTCGAAATCTGCTGCGGCGTGTAAAACTCACCCGCTTTTTTGCCCGAGCCTGCGGCAAACTGCCCGATCAGATACTCATAAGCATCGCCCAGCGTATCGGCATCGGTGGTGAAATCAGCAATGCCTTCGGCAATTTTCTGAATAATCTCGCACAGTTTTTTGTTGCGTGCTGCGGAGGTTCTACCCAGTTTCTCCGAGTTCAGATTAATCTCCGAGAACAAGCCTTGAAAAGCGCTGTCGAACGACTCATTTTCTACAAAGCGAAAGGCATCTTCCAATGTTTTCAGTAAATCACTGCTTTGCGTGCGTGCCAGTTCGGCAATATTGCTCCACAGATAATCAGGACGGATGATATAATGAATCTTTTTGCGCATTTGCTGCTCAAAATCGTTGATATCGCCCGGGTTATCGTCGTACCAGATGGCCAATGGCTGACGTGCTTCGTCATCATCCACTTGCGGATAATCTCTGCCCAACTCCTTTTGTGCGGCTTCTTCGTAATTAAACGAGAGATACCTCAAAAAGAGAAACGATAACATATAATCTCTAAAATCATCGGCATTCATGGAGCCGCGTAGTGTATTGGCTATATTCCAGAGGGTTTTACCTAATTGCTGCTGTGTCATAGTTTATTTTGTTTGATGGAACACTGATGACACTGATACTTCGTAGCACGGATTTTCACTGATTTCTTAATCTGTGTTTATCAGCGTTGCTTGCATCCGTTTTATCTGTGTTCTATTTGCTTCATTTTTAATCTTTTGTTTTTATTGGAATATGTTTTTTTTGGAACACGGATGACACTGATACTTCGTAGCACGGATTTTCACTGATTTTTAAATCTGTGCAAATCTGTGTTGCTTGCATCCGTTTTATCAGTGTTCTATTACTCATCTGTATTCCATTACCGGAAACATCCCCTGCATCAATCCTTTTTTATGTTCCTGTAATAACTCAATCCGTTCTGTTTGTGCC
>CAYPPC010000029.1:16212-16901 GCA_964412435.1 uncultured Paludibacter sp. | reverse complement strand
ACCAGGCACTTGAAGGACGCATTCCGGAAATGGCTTTAATGTCTAACTCCGGAGAAGTAGGGGCTACTCCCCGTATTCGTGTGCGGGGTACTTCAACCCTGATCGGAAACCGGGAGCCGCTTTGGGTGCTCGACGGATTTATCATGCACGACCCGGTGGATGTAACGAATGACCAGCTGAACGACCCGGACTATATTAACATCGTGGGAAATGCCATTGCCGGAATTAACCCGCAGGATATCGAGCGGATCGATGTGTTGAAGGATGCTTCTGCTACAGCACTTTACGGTACGCGTGCTGCCAACGGTGTTGTTGTGGTTACCACCAAAAAAGGAGCGATTGGTGCACCAAGAATCTCATTGAACCACACCTCCAAGCTAACCCAACGCCCGCGTTATACCGATAAAAATATCAACCTGATGAACTCGCATGAGCGAATGGTATTTGGCCGGAATTTAACGGATTTACACTACCAGTTCCCCAATAATATGCCACTGGTGGGTTATGAGGGTGCTCTTTATCGTTATTATAAAGGGGTAACTAATTACGGAGAGTTTCAGGATGAGGTGAATTGGTACAACTCGGTAAATACCGACTGGTTTAGCATCTTAACCCGTGACGCTTACTCCACGGATAATACGTTGTCGGTGTCCGGAGGTTCTGGAAATATGCGTTATTACGGCTCTTTG
>CAYPPC010000029.1:0-16202 GCA_964412435.1 uncultured Paludibacter sp. | reverse complement strand
GGTGTTTCTATTGGCACGAACACTCAACGCTATACGGCACGTGCCAATATGGATTTCACACTGAAAGAGAAGCTTAAAATTAACTTCTCATTGTATGCCAATGCACAGAAAAAGAACCACTTAAGTAGTGATATCAATGCGATGGATTACGCTTATAACACTACTCGTACCCTGCCATTCCGAAATGAAGATGGTTCGCTGTTTTTCTATGATAAAATTGCGTACAATGGTATGAACCAGGGCAACAAGATGTTCCGCTATAATATTATGAATGAGATCAATAACTCATCGAACACCTATGACGGCAACTCCATTGGAACCAATTTAGGTTTGCGATATAATATAACAAAAGGCCTGGAAGTGTCTGCTGCCGGAAACTATACCAATAATGCTACTTTACAGGAGCAGTGGTGGGGTGAAAAATCACACTATATTGCCCGCCTGAGAAATGGTGAAATGGGGACAGTGCCTCGCCCCGGCGAAACCGGACACAGCGAATTGCCTTACGGTGGTTTGATCCGTACTGCCACATCGCGTCAGGAGAGTTTCACCTTGCGTTCTCAAATTGATTACCGGCAAGTGTTTGGAAAAGATAAGCAACATATGTTCACGGCTATGGGTGGTTTTGAAATGAACGGCCGTACTTATATCAATATTAATGAAGAGAACCGGGGCTTTGTAAAAGAGCGCGGTTTGCAGTTTATTGATCAGGTGGATTTGGATAGCTATCCGTATTATCGCGCCTGGATTAATAAAAATCATCGTATCATCCGCTACGATATCAGTCGCCAGATTTCCGGCTATTCTACCTTTGGTTATAGCTTAAAAAACTACTTTACACTGAATGCCAATGCACGTATTGATGCTTCTAATAAATTTGGTAGCCGGAGTAATGAGAAGTTTTTACCGGTATGGTCGTTTTCGACCATGGTAAATATGAAAGATATTCTATTTTCAAAAACCGATGTTTTGAGCGAATGGCGCATTCGCTCATCAGTTGGTCTGCAAGGAAATATGCTGGACAATCAGAGCCCTAACCTGATCATCAGACAAGGAACAATTGAGCCGCAATATAATGAAAATGTGTCGTGGATTGCCCGCTATCCCAATCCCAACTTGCTTTGGGAGCAGACAACTCAGTTCAACCTGTCATCTGACTGGGCCTTCTTTAAGCATCGCTTAACGTTAAGTGGTTCTTATTACTACAAAAATACACGTGATGCATTTACAACTGTTCGGGTCTCTTCGGTGAATGGTGTTGCCGGCAACTCCTATGTAATGAATGGCGGAGACTTAGAGAATAAAGGTTACTCAATTTCAGTAGGTGGAATTCCGGTGAAAACAAAAGATTTCACCTGGCGAATCTCCTCCTTCTTTGGCGGAAACTTTAATAAAGTGAAAACTAACGAGGTTGAAACCTACTATCTGGAAGACTATCTGAACGGAACAGCATTGGTGAATAACATGCCCGTGAGTACCTTCTTTTCTTACAAGTATTTAGGTTTAAACCCAACAAACGGAACACCGATATTTGATGATTATAACGATCGTCGCCATCTGCTGGAAGGGAAAAACTTAGAGCAAATTATGATGATGGTTACGACCAGCAGTGGACAGCGTGAACCGATTTTCAACGGATCGATTGCGAATACGTTTACCTATCGTCGCTTCACGGTTTCGGCCAATATGACCTACAGCCTGGGAGCAAAAATGCGACTTTTCTCCATGTATAACCCGATTCTAAGCGGTGTGAGTGCTGAAAATAATATCCGGAAAGAATTTTTGGATCGTTGGATGAAGCCGGGTGACGAACTTTTTACCGATATTCCGGCTATTATGAGTCCGTCGCATCCGGAGTACAATAATTATGTGCCGCACTTCTCTAATTTACCGGGTTCGATCATTAACTTTCCGCAATTTGCGAACAACATCTGGTCGATGTACGATATGTCCGACTACCGAGTTGTATCAGCCAATTACCTGAAGTTATCAAGCCTCTCGTTCCGGTACAATATGAATCCGCAATTGTTGAAGAAGACACCTTTTAGTAATGCTAACTTTAGCTTCAACACCATCAACTTGTTCACTATTTCAGCCAAAGAGCTGAAAGGACAGGATCCGACGCAGGCCGGATTTGCAAAGCCAAATCTTTCTATCCGACCGGTTTACACGTTTCAATTTAATGTGTCATTTTAGAAAAATAGATGAAGATGAAAAAAATAATATATAGTTTAAGTCTCGTGATGCTGCTGAGCAGTTGCGGGTTTTTAGATGAATACTCACAAGATTTGGTTGTGCCCAAAACGGTGCAGGATTTTGATGAGGTGCTACTTGGAAACGGATATCTCACCCGCAAAGAGGTTGCTGAGTTTAACCGGGGCGGCTTGCTTTGGTGGTTACAATTGTTGGATGATGATATCAATACGGTGATGGAAGAGACTGCCGTGCGCGGTACTTTTGAAATGGACGAGTATTACTACGGCTACACCACCTGGCAGTTGGAGGTAACCCGTAATTATGACGGATTAAGTGCGCGTGACGATAACGCGGAGTGGGAAGATATGTATCGCCGCATCAATGCCATGAATATTATCTTGAATGAAATTGATGATATGCCGCAAATGCAGGAAAAAGATCGTTTAGATGCGTTTCGCATAAAAGGTGAAAGTCATTTTTTGCGTGCGCAATACTACTTTTTGCTGGTGAATATTTACGCCAATGCTTATAACCCGGCCAATGCTGCCGAAACTCCGGGCGTACCACTGAAGCTGACACATTATGTTGAGCACGATAATAAGAAGGAGACACAATTTGATAGAGCGTCGGTTGCTGCTGTTTACGAACAGATTATTCTGGATTTGAATATGGCAGTAGATTACCTCAAACAAGGTTCGGTAGCCCCTTCGCACCGTGTTTCGAAAGATGCGGCACAGCTCTTTTTAAGCCGGGTTTATTTGTTCACACAAAACTGGGAAATGGCTGAAAAAGCGGCGTCGGAAGTGGTAAAAAATAAGCCGGTATTGCTGAATTATACCACTATGAGCGAAGAACTGCCGGTGATGGAAGCCGGTAATCCTGAAATTCTCTTTTCACACGGTACACTCAACGTGCAAAACGTAATAACCGGCCGAGGTGGTGACTTTTGCGTTAGCTCGGACTTATATGAACTCTTTGAAGAGGGTGATTACCGCAAATCGATCTATTTTACGCAAGCCAATATCTCGGATAGCATTGCGCTGCATCGTAAATACAAGCGTGGGTTACATATTTCACCGATTTCAGACCTCTTTACATTACGCACTTCAGAGGCGTATCTCAACTTAATGGAAGCTCTGGCGATGCAAAAGAAGGATGGTGAAGCGCATGATTTACTCGACGAGTTTCGTAGTTACCGACTGGGTTATATATCCTACGATGTCTACACAAATGAAGAGTTGATTGATGAAATACGTAATGAACGACGCAAAGAGCTCTGTTTTGAGGGGCATCGCTGGTTCGATTTAAGACGTTACGCCGTTTGTGATTTACGTCCATTCAAAAAAGAGATTGTACGGGTGTATAACCTCTATAACTGGAATGACCGGAATAAAGCTATCGGAACAGAAATGTACGTGTTGGAAGAGGATGACATGGCCTACACATTTACAATTCCTAAAAAAGTGATGGAGTTTGACCGTGGCATGGAGGACAACCCACGGGTAAACCGAAAACCGACGGCAATAATTCCTTTAGATAACAACTTATAAACAGCAACTCTTTTAGAAATCCGAAGATACGGGCTTGAAAAAGAGAATAAAAAAACTGGAAGAATATGAAAAAAGTATTTTTATATATTTTGAGCAGCTTATTTATTTTGGTGAGTTGCCAGAAAGAAGATCCCATCACCGATTTAATGGAATTCGATAATCTTTTTGAGATCATCGATGATGCCGGCGATCCGGTGCAGCATCGCGTATATCAAATTTACAAAGAATATGGTGTGCCGGTGTTTTTTAACGATACCGTTGGACAAAAGTTTTTGATGAACGATGTTGCCGGTCAACCGATTTTTCACTACGAAAAAATTGACCTGGGCTGGACATTTCACAGTTATTTGAAACAAAACTTCGAATTTGAGTATATGACCGAAGAGGCAGAAAAAATGCAGGCTTTGGATATTATCGAAGCGTTTTTGAGCGATAGCAGTCCGGCGCTTCATCCATTTTCATTTTTTGTTACCCGTTCGGGAAAAAAGCTGGACAAAGGCGCCATCGTGGAGGAGTATAAAGAGGGGAGCTTTATGGTCGGTTTTAGAACGGTGTATATGACCGGAAACTGGACCGAAGAGCAGATAGAAGAGACCCCCGAACTGATGAAAAGACAGTTAATACTGGATAAAATACTCAATTACCCGGATGATATTACAGACTTTTCAATTGTGTCGCAGGCCAATTGGTATGGCGGTTTACATTGGGAAGAGATCGATCCAAACATTCCCCGCGGCTGGCCGGATATTCAAGCACTCTATGAAGATTGGGTAGGTGCTAAGTGGTACACGGAAGAGGAGTTGGAGCAGATGCGTCACAATGCACGTATTGCCATTGGCAAATTTGGTTTTATTAAAGGAAACGCATTTACCAAAGGTTTACAAACGCCGCAAAGAGCCACCGATGAGTTGAAAGATTATATTGAAGAGATTTTGAAAAGAGGTCCGGAGGGTTTTGTAGAGCTTTGGGGCGACTTCCCTTTGGTGATGAAAAAGTACAATATTTTGATGAATGTGATTGAGAATAAAATGAATGTTAAGCTATAAAACAGGAAAAATGAAGAAGATATTTATATTTATATTTGCACTTGCAGTAGTGCTTTTGAGTGCCTGTAAGCAAGATGAACCTGTCATTCCGGTTGTTACAGCGCCTATAAGTTTTGGTGAAATGACCGATATGCGTGACGGCGAGGTGTATAAAACAATTATTGTTGGCGATCAGGAGTGGATGGCCGAAAACTTACGCTATCGCATTCCATTAGGTCCGATTGACGGTTGCTATACTTATGGAGAACAAAGTATCGTGTTTTCCAATCTGGAAGTGGATAAAGCTGATTTTGTTGACTCGGTATATGCCGCTATTGACCGGCAGGAGATTGTAGATCCGGAAGGTTTACCGGCAATGCAGCGCCCTACGGTAATCATTTCACTCAATATTAATATTGTAAAACCGATGGCGCTAATAGATGCTTTGGTGGTTTATCCCGATGTGCATGCGGTATTGACACGTATTCACGAAAATTTGCTGGCTCCGGCCAAGGAGCAGCAGGTGAAGCATAACTATATTAAAGCAGAGCAGGAAAATGGTGCTTATTCGAAAGAATATGGTATGCTTTACACCTTTGAAGCGGCTCAGGATGTTGCTCCCGAAGGCTGGCGATTGCCAACGGATGAGGATTGGAAGATACTGGAAGAGAATCTGGGAATACCCAAAGAAGAGTTGGATAAGCTTGAATCCTGGCGCGGAACTGTAGCTGAACGATTTCTTGATAATCCCGAAACCGGTGTTGGATTCAATGCGAAATTGGGTGGAGGCCGGGTTTACGGAATTTTTATGTACGGTACTCCGTTTTTGAATAAGGAAGTGAACGGCTATTACTGGAGTTCGTCAGAGTTTGAAGCGAATGACTCTACCACTTTGGGAATTAGTCGCAACTTTGTTCGTGGCAATGCCGGTGTATGGCGCGGAACTGCCAAAAAATCCTCGGCTTATCATATCAAATGTATTAAAATCAAATAATAGATAATGAGAAATATATTTTTAACTATTCTGCTTAGCTGGCTGCTAAGTCCGGTTGTTTCAGCTCAAAGCATGTATGGCGATGAGGTGAAAGCGGATGTGAAAATGAACTACGTTTACACTTTTGAAGAGGCTTTAGTGCAGGCAAAAGAGCAGAATAAACTGATTTTCTTTAACTGTTTTGCCGACTGGGCCATCCCGTGCCACAGTATGAATAAACAGGTGTTTTCCGATCAGGCTTTTGCTGATTGGATGGACAAAAACTTTGTAAACTTTTTTACTGATGTTACCCAAGGGAATGGACGTTCATTAGCAAAAAAATACGATATCAAAACCCAGCCGCATTATTTAGTACTCGATGCCAATGGCGAAGTGGTGCATCGTATTGTGGGCGGTAGCGCCATTCCTAACTTCAAAAAGCAGCTTATGCGTGCGCTCAGCCCCAAAACTTCACTGCGCGGCCTGACGGCTGAGTATGAAAAAGGAAACCGCAAGCTCAAATTCCTTCGTGACTATTATGATGTTTTGTGGCAGGCCGAAGAGAGTGAACGAGCCACTCGTGTGCATGAGGAAGCTTTTGTTCAGATAAAAAAGAAAGATTGGACCAGGTCCGAAAACTGGAATTTTTTTCGCGCTGCCCTCAACAAAGATTATGAGAGCTATTTTGAAGATATTCTAAATAGTAAAACACTATTTGTAAAATCGAATGGCGAAGAGGCGGTAAACAAGGCCATTATATCTGTCTTTGAAAGAAAACTTTATCCTTTTCTTGTTGGCAATTCAGAATATGACGCTTTGAAGCTGACAGATATTTTTATAGAGATCCAGAAAGCTGATCTTCCCAAAGACGACCGGACCTATGCACTTTATGCATTTTCAAAAAGCAGAGGTGAGGGTGATTTGCCGGCAATGATTCAGATTCTGAAACAAAACAGCGATGTCTGGCCCGGAAATATGTTGCAGATCATTGATTTATCTTTAAATAAATTGAATGATTTATCGCCCGAAGATAAAGCTTTGCTAACGGCTTACTGGAACGACCGGGCTGAAGTACTGGGTAAAAGCAGCTCAGCCAATCACTATCGAAATGCTGTTAAAAGCTTGAATACTCCGGATGTTGGAGGTATTCAATTTGTTTCGATCAGTTTTGATGATGCTTTGAAATTGGCTGCCAAAGAGAATAAGCTTATTTTTATGGATTGCTTCACTACCTGGTGTGGTCCGTGCAAATGGTTGGATGCAAACACTTTTAAAGATGAAAAGTTAGCTGCATACTTTAATCAAAACTTTGTAAATCTGAAAGTGGATATGGAGAAAGGCGAAGGTATCGCCTTGCGTGAAAAGATGAATGTAACCGCATTTCCCACCATGTTTTTACTGGATGCACAGGGCAATGTTATTACCCGCATTGTGGGGGCGTTGGATGCTAAAGCTTTGATGGATAAGGTGACAGGAATTTGATGTGAATTACAATAATAAGTGACAAAAAGGCCGGTAGAACTAAAGTTTTACCGGCTTATTTTTGTTGCTTTTTAAAGCAGAAATATACAAATTAAGCTCAGAAAGAGCGGATTTGTCAATGTCAAAAACAGGACATTTATAGCTGTCCGGTTACTGATCGAAAGGAATATCGTGTTCTGAGTTTTCGTAAATATAGTCACAATCAGAGCCAATTTATAAGAATATTATTCTATTGACCCTGTCTGTTATAGTTTTGATAGATATAAAGATTTTAGAGCAGTAAAAACAGTGGTTTAGTTTGAATAATCTATTATTTACTCAACTCTTCCGCAATCATTTCTGCTTGCTTCAGTACCGTTTCAGTAGCTAACATTTGCATGTCGGGCGGATAACCAAAACGACGAAGCAGTCGTTTTACAGCTACTTTCAATTTTGCTTTTACGCTCTCTTTTATGGTCCAATCGATTGTGGCGTTATTTCTGATGGTTTCTGTGAGAACCACAGCCAATTCACGCAGTTTATCTTTTTCCATCAACTCTCGTGCACTGTCGTTGTCTGCAACTGCGGTATAAAAAGCATACTCATAATCACTTAAACCCATTGCTTTTGCTTCGCTGTCCATCTCCACAATATCTTTGCTGAGATTAATCAGTTCATCAATCACTTCGGCGGCAGTGAGGATTTTACTGTGGTATTTGCGAATTGACTCCTGAAGCATCTCCATCAAAGTCTTACTCTTTACTAAGTTCTTTTTACTGCGTGCTTTGATTTCATCATTCAGCAACTTTTTCAACACTTCCATAGCGATGTTTTTGTGCTCCATTCCTTTCAACTCCAACAAAAACTCTTCGGAAAGAATGGAAATATCCGGCTTTTTAATTCCGGCTGCATCAAATACATCAATCACCTGTTCAGAAACGAGTGCTTTGTCAATTACCTGGCGAATGGTAGTTTCTATCTCTTCATCGGTACGCCCGGTACCGCTCATATCAAACTTGGCTAAGCGAGCTTTTACAGCCTGAAAGAATGAAACTTCATCTTTCACATCCATCGCCTGATCGTGCGGAACGGCAATAGCAAAGGCTTTGGAAAGTGCGGTAACCTCATCGATAAATCGTTTCTTACCATCTTCCAATCCCAGAATATGCTCTTCGGCTGCTAAAATCAGCGATAGTTTTTTGGATGTATCAGCAACAAAGAACTCCTCATATTTAAATCCGTGGAATAGTTGAGAAACCACCTCGATTTTTTCTAACATCAACTCCACCGCTTGTTCTTGTAACACGGTTGGATCTCCTTTTCCGCCAGCGTCAGAATAGAACGAAAGTGCCTGTTTCAAATCGGAAGCGATGCCGAGATAATCGACTATCAATCCTCCCGGTTTATCTTTGTAAACCCGGTTCACACGTGCAATTGCCTGCATCAGATTATGACCTTTCATCGGTTTGTCGATATAAAGGGTGTGCATACTTGGAGCATCAAATCCGGTAAGCCACATATCACGCACAATCACCAATTGAAGCTCATCATCCGGGTTTTTCATGCGGTCGGCGAGTGTGCGGCGCTGATCTTTGGTGGTGTGGTGTTTAGCTATTTCCGGTCCGTCTGATGATGCGGAGGTCATCACTACTTTTACAACACCTTTGTTTAGATCATCCGAATGCCACTCCGGTTTTAATGCGATAATGGCATCATAAAGCGCAGTAGCAATACGTCGACTCATAGCAACAATCATCGCTTTGCCCTCAAATACCTCCTGACGTTGCTCAAAATGAGTAATGATATCTTTTGCAATTAACTGAACTCGCTTCTCACTGCCAACGAGTGCTTCCAAATGCGTCCATTTCGCTTTTGCTTTTTGTGTGTTGGTTAAATCATCTTGTTTCAGTTCCTCATCCAAATCATCAATCAACTTTTTACCATCTTCACTTAGGTTGACTTTAGCCAAACGACTTTCATAAAATATGCGTACCGTAGCACCATCCTCTACCGCTTGTGCAATATCGTACACATCCACATAATTACCAAAAACAGCAGGTGTGTTTACGTCGGTGCTTTCGATCGGTGTTCCGGTAAAACCTAAATAGGTAGCATTGGGTAGGGCATCGCGCATATATTTTGCAAAGCCGTAAACGATTTTCTTACCGATAACTTCACCGCTCTCATCTTTATCATCGATGGTTTTTGCCCGGAAGCCGTACTGTGTGCGGTGTGCCTCGTCAGCAATCACCACAATATTTTCACGTTCCGAAAGCAGTTCATAAACATTACCTTCATCCGGCTGGAATTTCTGAATCGTTGAAAAAACAACACCACCCGAAGCCACTTTTAGCAGTTCTTTCAGTTGCTCACGGTTATCTGCCTGCACCGGTTCCTGACGCAACAACTGTTTGGATGCAGCAAAGGTATCAAAAAGCTGGTCGTCCAAATCATTGCGGTCGGTGATAACTAAGATAGTTGGGTTATTGAGTGCCAGTACAATCTTTCCCGTATAAAACACCATAGAAAGTGATTTGCCACTTCCTTGTGTATGCCACACGACACCCGCTTTGCGGTCGCCCGAAGGCTGTTTTATTACACCCGGTAAGCCATAACTCTCAGGAGATTCTTTTACCAGATTCCCCTCCTGCGGAGAGGTGCCCGCAAGGGCGGGGTGGTTGTAATTAACACCCACCGCACGCAAAGTAGATTCTACCGCGCGATTTACAGCATAATATTGATGGTAAGCTGCCAGTTTCTTTACCGTTTCAATGGTGGTAATACCGGTTTCGTTGTCTTCGCGTTTCATTTTTTCAAAAACGATAAAATGACGCACCAAATCCAACAAGGTAGTGGGATTGAGCATCCCTTTTATCAACGTTTCCAACTGACTGGTCAAATGCGAAGCTTCAATTTCACCGTCAATAGATTTCCACGCCATATAACGAGTGAAACCTGCTGATATGGAGCCAGCTTTTGCTTCCAAACCATCAGAAATAACCACCAAGCCATTGTAAGTAAACAGGGTAGGGATAGCGGATTTATAAGTTTCTATTTGTCGAAAGGCAGAACGAACCGTGGTGTTTTCATCGGCTGCATTTTTTAATTCCATCACCACTAACGGGATACCGTTGACAAAAAGCAGTATATCGGGACGTTTGTTTACACCATTTTCAATCACGGTAAACTGATTCGCCACCACAAAATCATTGTTCAATGGATTATCAAAATCAATCAGCCACAAAAGATCACCGCGCTCATCACTGCCCACACGTTTGGTTACCGGAATTCCTTCGGTCAAGAGTCTGTGAAAAGTTTCATTGTTGGTCAATAAATCGGGCGAAGCAATACGTTGAATCTCTTTCAGTGCTTCTGCCTGTGCAGGTAATGGGATATCCGGGTTGATGCGACGCACTGCGGTTTCCAGTGCATCAATCAGCAAAACCAGCTCAAAGCTTTCACGTAAAGGATTGTCGCTGTCAGGAGCAATATCCGGCGCATAAATATAGCGGTAGCCCAGGTCTTCTAAAAGTTCTATGGCAAATGCTTCAATGGTATGTTCGGTTATTCGGGTCATATTATGCAATTAGCTTTTCTAACATTTCTTGTTGATGTCTCTTATCCCACAAGATGTAGTCAGAGCCTTTGCTTAGCAACGCATCCAGATATTCCTCCTTCGCATCTTTTTCTTCATTGTTTATTATTGCTAAACCTTTAAGTTCTTTACCGGAAATTTTCTCTCTTGTTGGTTTTATATCTTCCCAACCGAATAGAAAATTGGGTACATTTAATTTATTCAGAGAGTTAAAAGATTTAATTACCAGCTCTTTCTCACGTCCTGCAATCTGAAAATCAAATGTAAACTCAATACCGGTAGAACCTTTTGCAATAAATTGTGGTGTGTATATTATGTTTTGTTCGTCGAGATACGCTTTAACATCTTCTTTGAATAAGGAAGATACTGTATGCCTTGCCATAATAGACATATCGGAAACTTCGGAAATAGCACAAAGCAAATTGTGTTTCTTCTGATTAAAACTCTTTTGATTACCGGTCACTTGTAACTCGTTGCCGGAAAGAGTAACACCATAATTCATCAAAATCATTTCCAGCCACTCCTTACGTTTAGGAGATCGGGTTACAGACATACCGACAAGCTCTAAATTAGATAAAGTCATTCCATCATCAGATAAAATGATTTGATCACCTTCTAACTTAGCGTAGATTTCAATATTATCATTAAACAGTCCGGTAAAAGGAGTAGAAATTACGTTCCATTCTGTAACAGCATCTTTCGTGACTACGGTTCTGTCCCGCAGCCAATCATAATATTCTTTTATATTATTATCTATCCAGCTCATAGTAATAAGGTGTTGACGTTAATCTCTGTTACAATATTGACTGTTTTAGCAAATGCAGTTAAGAGTCTGACAAAGTTAGCATTAAATTCTGAATCTGCATTTATTTCTTTTATTGGAAAATCTGTTTCGGTTAATGGTAGAGCCCAGGCAAGAGTTTTATAACCCTGTACATGGTAATGAACATGATGATCTTTATTGGTGAATATTTTACCCGCAAATGGATGAAATTTTTCGGGAAGAAATACTGAAATAGTTTCCGGATTTATATGCCCGCTATTAAAATCAACCCGAATAAGTCCGGTTTTGCTGTCATTTTCCTGATGATGAAAACTGATGCGAATACTGTTCTTTTTACTTTGATTTATTTCCCATAAAAAGGTAAATTCATCATCAGATGGCGAAATTAACTCAAAGCGCAAACTCAAAGGAAACATTTGCTCAATAGTTATCCTCTCCTGAACCTCTTCATCTATTACAATCTTCTTGGGTAAACTTAGTAGATAGTCGGCTTGTTCGTTTGTTAGTTTCATAACTTGTTTTTTTATTAATTCGTCATCGGTACATGCATGAGCTTTATTTTTACTCCTCAACTATTTTGGGTTTAATTATTATTTCCGTTTCTTTTAGCTCGCTTACTTCACTAACTAAAATATTTTCTGTTTTCTCTTCATACTTTGGTATTACATTCAATAATAATCCTCCATTCTTTTGGTAGTTTCGAGATTTTACAATCCAAGTAACAATTATGTTATCGACATTTTGTTTTGGTTTAACTCCTATTTTAAAGCTTCTGTAATCACCTTGAACTAATACTTTATTAATAGGTCGAAATTCAATTACATTATAATAATCAGAAGATTCAAATACTTCCCTTTCCGCTCTTCTTGAAGCATTTATTTGAGCAACGGCGGCTTGATCCACCAAAGGTTCATTTATATAACGAAACTTATCGTCCAGTTTCTCAATTTTATCAGAATCAAAATACAAATATACCTTATAGTCTTCTATAACTGTACTCCCTGTGTTTTTTATATTAATAGGAACTGTACACCATGTATAATTAATTTTTCTTTTTGAATAAAGTGGATTATATAAATAGTCGCTAATTTTAGGAAATCCTGAACTCTGCAATAATTCCTGATTAAACAAACTATAAGGATTGGATTCTCGCAATGAATACTGTTTGAATACTTTTACATATTCAGGGTTAATTTCATATTCTTTTGTTCCATAAAAATCAACTTCTATATCAGAAGAATCTTTATATTGACAATTGTTTATATACCAATTATAAGTATCTCTTCTTTCTTCTAATAAATCTACAATATCCTCCCATGATGATATATATACTTCAAAAAGACCATTCTTAATATGCTCTATATTTTTAGACCTAACAAACTCCTCTATTACGGCATCTTTGTTTGCAGTAGTAGCAAAGATAAGTCTTTTAAGTGTTGGTTTAAAGTTAAGTGCTTTTTTGATTTCAATATTTATTTCAGACTCTGTTAGCTTCGTATCCGAATAGTCATCTTTTCCTTTGCACTGAATTCCATAATAAGCCGTTTCATTTTTAGGCAGGCCATATACGTCAACTCCATTTTGATTTTGACCACTTCTTCCATTTCTTTGTATTGTATCTGCACAATCCCAAATTTCACCCCATAATTTCTTACAGAGCTTTTCAAAATCTTGCCAGTTTTCAGGTTTGCGTATTTGCGTAGATGCTATCATGTTTTGCTTATTTAAATTCCACCCGCACATCCCCATTCATCAATTTTGGCAATAGTGTATCGCGTAATTGAGTGAGGGTGCGGATTTGGGTTTGATTGGATTTGATTTTATTAAATAGTGGCATTGTTCTACTCTTAAAAAATTCCATCGTATTCTTATCAGGAATTGGAATTTCCAACTCTTTAATCATCTTTGAATTGATAGCAGTAACAATCGAAGACGTACTACCCAAAGTATCATATTTGAATAGCTTCAAGAATAAATACAAATACTCTTTGCTGAATGGTGTGTTTTCATTGAATTTAAAGTGTGCAATAGCTTCATTTGACAACATATCCTCCGAAGTAATTGCAACCCTACCAACAGTCATTTTGAAGCTCAACACAACCGTACTTTTAGGAATAATTGGAATATTAAATTTTTCAATAGCTTCTCGTGTTAAATACTCACTTGTTTTTGAAATAAAAACTCCATCATTACCAAGGTCTTTAATTGAAATCCATTTAACATCAGCAGGGTCTGTCGAAAACCATTCAACCTCTTTTCTTGGTGGTGTTCTTCCAATAGCAATATCAGTAACACTTGATAATGGCTTCTCTTCCCAATCCTCCTCCGCTTCTTCAACAAACCACTGCCGAAACAGTGTTTCTGCCATTTTCTCCAAGGTTTCATTTTGGCGGTGCAACAAATCTATTTTATCATCTAAACTGCTTAATACGGATGCAATGGCGGTTTGTTCGGGGAGTGGGGGTAAAGCCAATTCATAATCTAATAGGGAATTAATCTGCATATTAGGCTGGGTAGATGTTCCTCCTGAAATCGCATCAATAAAGCCTTTGAATTCATATGATTGAAAATTATAATACAAATATTCTACATTGCATTGTTCATTTGTTCTTAGTCGAATTAATCCATTGTTAAATACTGATTGCAAAGAGTCTTTAATTAACGTATTAACACCAATGGTAGAGCCTGTTCTTGCAATAATAATATCACCTTCTTTTAATTGGAATCTTTCGAAATTCTTTTTTTCAACCTCTGTAAAACCCCATTCTTCATATTTCTTACTCCTTGAAATATCTTGAATTCTGAGACATTTTATACCAGTATCATATTCAACTATTGGTGCTCTTCTTATTGCATCAAGCCCTGTATTTGCTGACACAATAACTTCTCTTAATGTTATGTCCTTCCACTCACTCATCTTCACCTCCTTCTCTTAATTTCTTTAATACATCCTGCGCCAATGAATCCATTCTTGAAAATCCAAACCACTTTTTGCCTAAATCTTTTAGCGATGCGCCGATATGGTAAAGTTCTTTTTCATCAATAAGTAAAAAACGGTCGTGACTGGTGCTCCATTCCCGTATTTCGATAGTGGGATATTGACTGTTGTGTCTTTCTAAATCTAACTGCAAGGTTCTGCTGATGTTTTTTGTGTAAATGGTGCAGGTAACCTCTTTTTCACGTTTGCTTAATAGTGTCAGCACCGTATCATCTACATAATTATCAATTAAAATAATGGATTTTTTTGCATTGCGGATTAAATCGGAAGCAAATGTGTAGGCATCAAAAATTTGTCCTTCGAAAAAGAGCCCTTTATCGGGCAGATCTTTCGATTTAATCTGAAAGTCAATCTCCTGAACTTTGCTGGTTAGAGTTTCAACACTATTTTCAATGCGATTCATCCTTTGGTTTAAGGCATAGCCTTTCAGCATATAATCTCTTAAAACATGGGTTGCCCAAATGCGGAATTGTGTACCTTGTTTTGATTTAACACGGTAGCCAACGGAAATAATAACGTCGAGGTTGTAGTATTCGACTTCTCGTTCAACCTTTCTAGTGCCTTCTTGGCGAACTTGTCGGAAATTCCGACAAGTTCGAATTCTCTCTAATTCACCTTCTTCAAAAACATTGGTTATATGCTCAGTAATAGTGCTTCTCCCACGACCAAAAAGATCTGCCATTTGTTGCTGGGATAGCCATACTGTTTCATCTTCCAGCCTAACCTCAATTCTCTCAGGCAGTTCGTTCGATTGATATAATATTATTTCGTTTGTCATAGCTTAAAGTATTATGTAATTGCTATTAACATTGTTACATTTTGTTCTGTAAAATCATATAGATTAGCAGAAGTGTGCATTGATGTGTTCGCAATTTGCGACCAGTTTATTTTTGAACTGTTGCATTTTTTGCAACAGCTGAATACCTGATTAATTTCTGACATTAACATCTATTTCTCTTTTAATATCATCGTGTTAAGTGGTGTGTCGGAAATTAAAATAGTTAGCCATTTAAATCTGAACTGTCAAGGAATCCATGACAATCAGTTCTCTAATTAATTCTTTTTCTTTACTCATCTTCTTCCAATTTAATTTTAGCTAAATTTTCAGCAATCAGTCTGTTTAATTCTGCCTCTTCTTGCAGTTGCGCATTCAGTTCTGCTTTTAGCGAAGCGAAACGCTCTGCAAAATCAAAATCATCTTCCTCTTCGGGTAGTCCTACATAGCGACCGGGTGTTAAAACATAATCCAATTCAGCGACCCGTTCAATCGGTACCGATGCGCAAAATCCGGGAATATCACGATAATTCAGCGATTCTGCTGTTTCGTATGGGGCTTCTGCTTCGGCAGCTATCATTGTTTGCCACTCTTCAATGGTAGTGGATTCTTCACTTTCTGTTTTCTCTCCCTTTTTCCACAAGTGATAGGTGTGTGCAATCAATTGAATATCATCATCTGATAATTCCAATGTGCGGCGATTGATTAAATGGCCTAAATTGCGGGCATCGATGAATAGAATTTCGTTATCATTTACAGTAGAGATGTGATTCATCACGTCTTCTGCACCAGAGGCGCGATGAATCGCGTCTGTACTATGGGAAGCAGAAGATGGGCGGCGCAGG
>CAYPPC010000028.1:0-16907 GCA_964412435.1 uncultured Paludibacter sp. | reverse complement strand
TTCCTGATGCAATTACATCAAACATCTCATCCAGGGTGCCGTAACCGCCGGGCAACACCACAAAAATATCCGCTTCGGCACGCATACGCTCTTTGCGCTCACTCATGTCTGCAGTTTTAATCAGGCGCGTTGGGAGTTTACTCTCTCTGCCCATGCTGATTATTGCCCTGGCAATCACCCCGATAATTTCCGCATTCTCAGCTGCAAAGCCCTCAGCAACTGCGTCCATCAGTCCGCCGGTGGCGCCTCCATAAACCAGTGAGTGGCCCATAGATGCCAGCTTCCTGGCAAAGTCAAAAGCTGATTCTTTATAAACACCGGCAATTTTATCGGCAGATGCACAAAATATAGCTATCTTCATTGATTCTAAAACGATGAAAATGAGTTTGTAGTATGATTAACCGGAACAGATTGTAAAAAAAATGAATACCCGCAATGGATATTCATTTTTTATATTCAGACGAGCCTCATTCTTTTAGGCATCAATGTTGGCATAAGTGGCATTCTCTTCGATAAACTGACGACGCGGAGCCACATCATCTCCCATCAACATGGAGAAAACATGATCAGCTTCGGCTGCGTTATCGATGGTTACCTGACGCAGCGTACGATTTTCCGGGTTCATGGTTGTTTCCCAGAGGCGCACTTCGTTCATCTCTCCAAGACCTTTGTAACGCTGAATGGTTACGCTGTTCTCGTTACCGGCTCCATATTTATCGATGAAAGCCTGGCGCTGACGATCGTCCCAGCAATACTCTTCCACTTTTCCTTTTTTGCAGAGGTAAAGTGGCGGTGTAGCGATATACAGGTATCCGTTTTCGATAATTTCTTTCATATGGCGGAAGAAGAAGGTCATCAACAGTGTGGCAATGTGGCTTCCGTCCACATCAGCATCCGTCATAATGATGATTTTCTTATAACGCAACCTGCTGAGGTTAAGCGCCTTGCTATCATCTTCCGTTCCAATGGTTACACCCATGGCGGTATAGATATTTCGAATCTCCTCACTTTCGAGTACTTTATGCTGCATCGCTTTCTCCACGTTCAGAATTTTTCCGCGAAGCGGTAAAATAGCCTGGAACTCACGGCTGCGGCCTTGTTTGGCGGTACCACCCGCCGAGTCACCCTCGACCAGGAAGAGTTCGCACAAATCAGGATCTTTGCTGGAGCAGTCAGCCAGTTTACCCGGCAGACCACCTCCTGAAAGCGGCGATTTACGCTGCACCATTTCACGCGCCTTGCGGGCAGCGTGACGCGCTGTAGCAGCCAGTACCACTTTATCCACAATGGTGCGTGCCTCCCGCGGATTCTCTTCGAGATAATTACCAAGAGCCTCACCCACAGCCATATCTACAGAACCCATCACCTCGGTGTTACCCAGCTTGGTTTTTGTCTGTCCTTCAAACTGCGGCTCAGCCACTTTAATAGAGATAACGGCGGTCAATCCTTCGCGGAAGTCATCACCGCTGATCTCGATTTTAGCTTTTTCAAGCTTATCGAGCAGCTTATTATCTTCAGCATACTTTTTCAGCGTACGTGTGAGTCCGCGGCGGAAACCGGCCAGGTGAGTTCCACCTTCAATGGTATTAATGTTGTTCACATAGGAGTGAATATTCTCATTGTATGAAGTATTATACACCATAGCAATCTCTACCGGAGTACCGTTTTTCTCGGTTGAGATGTGAATAACGCTCTCGATCAGCGCCTCGCGGCTTTGGTCAATATACTGAACAAACTCTTTGAGTCCCTCTTTCGAGAAAAATGTGTCAGACTTGTAGTTACCTTCCTCGTCCTGCGTGCGCATATCTGTCAATACAAGCGTAATACCCGCATTCAGATAAGCCAGTTCTCGCAGTCGGTTGGCCAGCACTTCATATTTATATACTGTTTCAATAAAGATGGTTTCATCCGGCTTGAAAGTAACTTTAGTACCCTGTCCCTCTGTTTCACCCAGCTCTTTTACATCAAAAAGCGGCTTACCGATAGAGTACTCCTGCACATACTTTTTATTGTTACGTGCCACCTCCACTTTCATCATCGATGAGAGCGCATTCACACAAGAGACACCTACCCCGTGCAAACCTCCGGAAACTTTATAACTGTCTTTATCGAACTTACCACCGGCGTGGAGCACCGTCATTACCACTTCCAGGGCCGAACGACCCTCTTTTTCGTGATAGTCCACAGGAATACCCCGTCCGTTGTCTGAAACCGTTATGGAGTTATCTTCGTTAATAGTAACTCTAATTTCATCACAATAGCCGGCCAGCGCCTCGTCAATGGAGTTGTCCACTACTTCATATACCAGGTGGTGCAATCCTTTCATGCCCACATCACCAATATACATCGCCGGACGTTTTCTTACCGCCTCAAGACCTTCGAGCACCTGAATGCTACTCGCACCATATTGTTCACCGGTGGTTGATTTCTGTTCTTCTGTCATTATAATATCCTAATTTTCAATAATATACTACATTTTGCCATCCACCTGCAAACAGCAGGATTTACGCAGCGAAATAACATACAAATATACGAAAAATAATCCTATTTATGAAGTTTTCCCGGATCTATTTTCAACAAAAAAGGCAGATTTATCTAAAAATCTGCCTTACTTATTTTTCCGGGACAAAACGACCGGTTAATCACCTTTTCCGGTGTACACATACTTGCGCCGGGCGTCAATTATCATCGCCGAAGTAATATCAATACCGAACCGGGAACTTTCAATAGTCAAGTCATATCCCTTCAGATCTGACCAGTCGCGGCCGGTATAGTGCTTGTTGTAATTCATTCGCTCTTTATCCTTTTTCTCCATCTCGCCCCGGGCATCTTCGGGTTTCGCACCGTAATTGCTCACCACCCGCTCCATACGGAAGGTGTCATCCGCATGCACAAAAACGTTAAACACATTGGGGTGCCCTTTCAGAATATAATCGGCACAGCGCCCTACAATCACACAGGATTCTCTGGCTGCAATATCACGAATCACTTTGGTTTGCACCAAAAAAAGCGCATCCTGCGGAGGTATCACCTGATTGGCATAGGCATAATTCTGCTTATAGAAATTAAAAAGTAGCTTGCTGGCAATCTTCTGCTCGTTTCTCTTCACATATTCAGGAGTAAAACCGCCCTCTTCAGCTGTGAGATCAATCAGATTGCTGTCATAAAAACCAACTCCCAGCTTTTTAGCCACCAGCTTACCTACCTCATGACCGCCACTACCATACTGGCGTGAAATAGTAATCACAAAATTATCAGTCACCATATAAGGCTCCGGAATAAACTCCTCCGGATCGGTTTCCTCAGCCAGAAGCCTGTCGAAAAATGTAATTTTATTCTGATAAAACTGCACAATATAGCCCACCAGCATAGCCACTGCCAGTGTTCCTTCGCGTACCCCTACAATTTTCTTTGTAAAAATCAGCACTGACAAAAAAGCCAGGGCAATCATCATCACATCGAAGAATATCTTAGTCAATCCAAAGTTTTTATCATACCTCCGGCTAAAATACATGATAAAATTATCCACAGGCAACATGGTCACTTCTGCTTTGATCTGCATAAAAATTCCGAAAGCGACAAAGAGAGTACCACCCAAAATCAACAACCAGGACTGCCAGTAAAGGGGTGCAAGGGTGCCGAGAATAAGCATGTGCAGGTCGATAAAGAAACCAAACAGGAAGAGTGCCCCCAGCTGAAGGAAATGGGTTCCCCGTATCTTCTCTTTCAATATCAACAGCTGAGCTACCAGAAAAAGGAAGTTCAAGGCTACTGTAAGCTCACCAATCGTCAGCTTAGGAAAAATCAGACTGTAGGCGTAAGGCAGCGAACTGATAGCCGTGGTTCCAAGACCGGACTGAACAGTCAGTGCGATACCGAAAGCCATAACAAACAGTCCGAAAAACTCAAGCAACAGCCGAAGGGGTATATGATTCTTATTCATCTGTTTTTTACTCTATCCGACAAAGTATTCTCTAAAATGAGAATTAGATTTATTTTCAGTTTATAAAAGTTGGATTATACTGAATGCAAAGCTAATAAATCTTTAGAAGAAAACGAAAACAGCGGGGCTCCTTGCATAATATTTAACAGCTTTTTTATAGTTTCTTTGTGCTGTTCACCTCAGACTCACCTTTTTCGCTTTTCAAAACACGATTTTCTGTCTCTTCGCGCAGCCACTCTTCCAGCGGATGCCGGGCATATGACACATCTATCACCTTTCTCTTTTTACCCGCAAACTGCATTCCGCTTTCAGCGGCAAAAAGCGCATTCAGAATCGGCTGTGCGCCCTGCCGGGGCGATTTGATAAAGGGCCGGAACACCAGGTCAGCGAGGGGGTCAAACCAGCGACCCAGGGTGATCAGGTCACTATTAACAATACCCGGATCAGCCACATTCACCCGCAATTTTCCGGCTGTCTGCCGGGAAAGAGAGGCCGTGTAAACAGTCAAGGCCGTTTTAGACGCCGCATAGGCACCAATCTGAGAAAACCCGGCACCATCAGCCTCGAACAAGCTGCGAGTGAGTCGCTTTGCACTCTTGGCCTGCGAGTTCACATTAACAATCACTGCATTTTGATCAAAAATTGGCATCAGCAGCTCGTTGAGCAGAAAAACAGCAGCATAATTGATTTGCAAAGTGGCCTCCAAGCCATCCTCCGTTTCAGAAAACCGGCGCATCATAGTGCCTGCATTGTTTACCACTCCGTCAATCGGCAGTTTTGCCTCAACCAGCTCTGCCACAAAACGACACACCGAGTCCAGCGAAGCGAGATCCAACTCCATCAACCTGGCCCGGTTGATCTCTCCGGTTTTTTGCTCCCAGACAGAATCCAGCACACGCTGCCCTTTCTCCAGATTGCGGCAAGCCATTATGACATAGTGCCCCTGCTCCAGCAACGCGCGACACACCTCGGCACCAATGGCACCGCTTGCTCCTGTTACTATGATTATTTTTGCTTTCATTTTTTGCTCTGTTTCTTCTCTACAAAAGTATCAATAATTTAAGAATAAATCAATGTGACAGCGTGCTATTTTAGTTTTGACTTTGTACTTTTTGGAGTGTTTCACTTTACAGATTTAGAGCTTTTCACCTTACACTTTTTGAGCGTTTCACTCTACACTTTTTGAAAACTTGGACTTTACTCACTGACTTTTCGGTTGAATAATGTATAGTTGTAAAGCATGTAGTTTCATCATCAAAATAAGGTAATAAGGTAAGGTTTGTGTGGTGATTTCATGGCTCTCTTCCTTTGTCCTCGAGCCGGACAGGCTTTTATACTTCGGCTACTCTCAGTACGGCGCGTTTTTCCTACAGCTGAAAAAGTAAACAAAAAAGCCGTCGCTGACGATAAAAAGCTAAAAATGTACTTCGTTACGCTAAATCGTTCTAAACTCGCATTAAAAACAGTGCAATTTAATCCAGCTTACCTTATGCTCAAACAAAGAACGTTTTTTAACGCTCCACTACGTACATTTTCTTAACGCTTTTTCTCTAAGGCACCTGCGTTGTGCTACAATTACACAACATTGCATTCATTATCCATATATTCTTGCATAAAGCTCAAGTCCTATACTATGAAAAGTTTTTTCACCGTCGACACGCTATTCTATTAGGGAAGCTGACTCTTGACGACGGGAGTTTAGAACCATAGCCCTTGTCATTCCGGTTTACCTCACTTTAGGGAGGAGGAATATAGTGCGCCCTGAAATCAGCGAAATAAGCTGGAGTGCCCTGCTTCAACAATACCTATTTAAGATCATATTTTGTTCGCTCTGAAACATATAAAAAAAGATCAATAGTCCTGCCTTTCAGGCAGTGATTAGTCGCCACTCAAATCCGTGGGTCGTTGACCCACGGTTATCAAGATTCAGCCTTTCAGGCTGTCTGCTATCCGCAACATTTTTTGACACTCTACACTTTTCGAGCAATTTACTTTATATTTTTAGAGTGTTTCATTTTACAGATTTAGAGCATTTTACTTTACAAATTTTGAGCAATTTGCTTTACACTTTTTGAGCGTTTCACTTTACACTTTTTGAAAACTCGTTTTAACTTTCGTAAAAAGCCTGACTTTCAGCCGACTGAAAACTATTGATTTTTTCTATTGATTTTCCGTGAAAGAATTTGTAATTTTGCTCCATACCAAATTCTCCGACAATGAAAAAAACAAAGCCCATTATCAGTACGCCCCTATTTGATATATTCAAAGCAGAAGCCGGCACAGAGCTGCTGTTGCCCTACATCGGTACGTTGCGCGCCGGGTTTCCATCGCCTGCCGATGATTTTTCGGGCGAGCGTATCGACCTGAATAAGCTCTGCATTCGCAATCCGGATGCGACCTATTTTGCGCAAGCCAAAGGTGACTCGATGAATGGCGATTTTTGGGAAAATGACCTGTTAGTGATTGACTCCAGCTTAGAGTACAGCAACAATAATATTGCGATGATTTTTGTAGATGGTGATTTTACCACCAAACGCGTACGGAAAACGGAGAACCGCTGCTATTTAGAGTCATCCAACAAGGAGTACCCCGAGATTGAGATAACGGAAGATTCAAAGAATCTGATTTTTGGAATTATAACCTGGAGTTTTAGACAACACGCCTGATGCCGGTTTACGCACATATCGACTGTAATAATTTTTATGCCTCCTGCGAGCGGGTTTTTAATCCTGCGCTGGTGGGCAAGCCGGTTATTGTGTTGAGCAATAACGACGGTTGCGCCATTGCGCGTAGCAACGAAGCAAAAGCAATCGGTATTAAAATGGGCGATCCGGCGTTCAAAATCAAGGATTTGATTAAGAAGCACGATGTGGCTGTTTTTTCAGCCAATTTTGAGCTTTACGGCGATATGAGCAACCGGGTGATGAATATTCTGGGGCAATTTTCGCCCAAACAGGAAATTTACAGCATCGATGAGAGCTTTCTCGATCTCGAAGGCATTGCTACAGACTTCCGTAGTTACGGCCTGGAGATAAAAGCCCGCGTGGAAAAATGGACGCACCTGCCCATCAGCATTGGTATTGGTCCAACCAAATCACTGGCAAAAACCGCCACCCGCGTAGCTAAGAAATTTCCTTCGCAAACCGGCGGCGTACACTATATCGACACCGAAGAGAAGCGATTGAAAGCCCTCAACTGGTTAAAAGTGGAGGATGTCTGGGGCATCGGGCGACGACACAGCAAACGCCTGCAAGCCATTGGCATACGCACTGCTTTGCAATTTACCCAACTGAACGACGAGTGGATAAAAACGCACATGACCGTTGTCGGGCTGCGACTCAAACAGGACTTAATGGGCACTCCAACCTTGAAAATGGAGGAGTCGGTACCCAAAAAGAGCATTGCCACTACGCGTACTTTCGACCAGATGCTGAGTAATTTTGGCGATATTCGCGAGCGGGTCTCCACCTTTGCGGTGAAATGTGCCGAACGCCTGCGAAAACAACAATCCTGCTGCAACGCGATTCAGGTCTTTATCACCTCCAACTATTTTCGGGAAGATTTGCCGCAGCACAGCAATTCGCTTACGATTAAACTGCCCTTCGCGACCAACTCAGCCATCGAACTGGCCAATTATGCCACACGGGCACTGGAGCAAATTTATCGTCCCGGTATTCAGTATAAAAAAGCGGGCGTAGTGGTGCTCGACTTCACCCCGGAAGATAACCAGCAAATGACCATTTTCGAGAATCGGGATGTGCGCCATATTCCGCTGATGCAGGTGGTGGACAAAATTAACCGTCGCTACAGCAAAGATTTAGTGCGACTTGCCACGCAGGCACCCGGGCGCACCTGGCGCATGAAGCAAGAGCGACTTTCGCAACGCTATACGACGGATGTACGGGAGATTTTGAAGGCAAATGTAAGTGGGTTTTAGTTTGCAGTCGGCAGTCTTCAGTTTTCAGCTCACAGTTTGTTGTTTTTTAGTTTACAGTAAAAAGAGCCAAGGAAGAAAAAAAGAGCCAAGAGCCAAGACAAAAGAGCCAAGGAAGAAGTAAGAAGACAAAAGGACTAATGGACTATTAAGAACTCAGCAACCAATATACCAATATACTTAATACACCAATACACTAATACACTAAACAAAATGTGTTTTTTCTACAAACCTCCTAAAGATCAGTCAAAACTGGTAAAGCGTTTCGGTGCGAAGCCCGGAAACGGAAGTGCTGCGGACTATTTTAATGACCCGACAGCGACTTACAACGGTTTTACGCATCCTGCACTACCGGTAATTACAGCTCAAAAAACGAAGGAGATTCAGTTTTTCGAATGGGGCCTTTTGCCCGATTGGGCAAAGGAGAAAAAGTTTCAGGCCAACACGCTGAATGCCCGTATCGAGTCTTTGCATAAGAAACCGAGCTTTAGCCAGGTGCTGGAGAACCGCTGCCTGGTGCCTGCAGAAAACTTTTGGGAGTGGCAGTGGCAGGACTCGAAAGGGCGGGATAAAATTAAGCATCTGCTGGAGATTGAGGGGAAGCCAATTTTTGCTTTCGCCGGGCTCTGGAGCGAGTGGCGCCATCCTGAAACGGAAGAGGTTATCTCCACTTACACCATTATTACCACCGCTGCCAATGCACTGATGGCCAAGATTCACAATATCAAAAAGCGGATGCCGGTTATTTTGCATCCTGACGCGGAGGATTTCTGGTTGCAGAAGGGCGAAATTGAGCAGTGGAATGACAAACTCACCGCCACCCCACTCTACGAAAACCGGGATGGAATTATGCAATCGCTATTTTGAGCCGCCATTTAGCCGAAGGCTGGAAAAGAGTTGGGCACAAACAGCAACAAAAGCGGAAGAATTCCTTGAAAAGAGTTCACTTTTCAATCTATTTTTACTATTTTTACAGAACGAAAGAAAACCATTAAAATCAATAAGTATGCAAAGCATGGAAGACTACAGCCACCTCAAAGGCTTCAAACTGGAGGGCTCCGTACTGGTGGCCTGGAAAGAGACAAAAGCTCAGAAGCGTGAATTTATCGGACTCTATTTTGCCGACGGCGAAGACAGTATGGAGGACATTCTCGAAGAGAACAAAATGCCCGAAAACAAGATTAAACACAATGTGCTGGTGCCTGAGTTTCAACTGGCTGATCTGAACAGCGATAAGAAAAAGGCTCTGGTGGTGAAAAATCTGAAAAACAATATCTGGGAGTGGGACACTGATTATGACTTTGAAGAGGCAGCGGCAGAACTGTTCTGAAATTCCCGGACACCCTCTTTGTAGCAAGAACTAAAAGCTGGATAGATTAAATACTATTCAGCTTTTTTTCATTGACAAACCGGATCAGATCCGGCATAAACTCATCGAATTGTCGACGCAAAACAGCTTCATTCTTATTGAGAAAGTAGATGCTTAAAGCGGGCTTGATAGCACTTGATTTATAGCGCTCCATAATACTCAAGGAGGAGTGCAACCCCTCAAAACTGGCATACTTTTTCAAGCGGTTTGTAGTGATAAAATGAAAGATAAATCCTTGTACCTGCTTGGGCAGCCAACGGTAATTGAGCAGGGCTGAAAAATAGAAGTTTTGCGCAAAAACACCCAGACTGCGGTCACTGTACTTCCGGAAGTCAGATGCGAGCAGATAGTCGTAGAACATATCAGCCATAATGCCCGAATAACGATCGAAAGCCGGACGAAGATGATCTACTGTTTCCAGAAAAACCGGATGTCCGTCAGTAAAAGTATCTATTTCCCGGTGCAGCAGAATACCCTCCTTAATACGCTGCGGATAATTCTCATACTGCCTTCCTTTGACAAAATCACCAATAAAATTGCCCACCTGCAACTGCCGGTCGGTTCCTGAAAGTAGTATGTGAGCCAGGTAATTCAAAATTTAGTATTCGGACTATTCTAAGAGAACAAGCACAAAAGGTAAAGGTTTTAAAGTGAGTAGTTGATTTAATTGCAACACCTCTCCCGCCCTCCCGGCTTTCCATTATGTTGCAAATTTATAAAATCCTGCCTAATTACCACCTATTTTCACAACTGTTTTTGACAAACACCTAAATTCATCTATATTTGCGAACAAACATCATGAAAACCTGTAACTATGTCAAACATCGGATTAATTATTGAAGAGCGCGCAGCAGATATTGGTAACTTTTTAGTTGGGCGACTGCTGCCCATCGCGCAAAAAAGAGCTGTAGGGCCTTTTGTGTTCATTGACCACATGGGGCCTAAAAGGCTAAAAGCCGGCGAAGGACTGAATGTCCCTCCACATCCTCATATCGGACTTTCAACCCTTACCTATCTCTTTGAAGGTGTAATTCATCACAAAGATTCACTCGGCACCTCGATCGAAATCGAACCCGGCGCAGTGAACTGGATGACTGCCGGCAAAGGAATCGTACACTCGGAAAGAACACCCGCACACCTGATCGAAGAGGAAAAGGTATTGCATGGTATGCAGATTTGGGTGGCGCTGCCTAAAGAACTGGAGGAGATGGAGCCGGGGTTCTGGCATATCAGCGAAGATGAACTGCCCGCCTGGCAGGCCGACGGGCTGAATTATCGCCTCGTAGCCGGCGAAATTCCCGGACAAAAATCACCCGTACCCGTTCATAGTCCGCTCTATCTGATTGAAGTAAAATCAACACAGCCCGGAACCGTAAAAATCGGTTCGCAACTCTTTGGCGAAAGCGGATTATATATCCTAGAAGGCAGTATCAAGGAAGCCGGTCAGGAGTATGGGCCGCAGCAAATGCTAATTGCACGCGACAGCACGTTGTGCGAGTTTGAAATGGGAGAAAACAGCACTATCTATATTTTTGGCGGTGAACCATTCCCCGAAAGACGCTATCTGTTCTGGAACTTTGTATCGAGTAGTAGTGAAATTATCGAAAAGGCAAAAGAGGACTGGAAAGCCCAGCGCATGGGTAAAGTGCCCGGTGAAACGGAATTTGTTCCGCTGCCGGAAGTGGATAAGCATGTACGGTTTAAGAAGTAGGCTCGTAAAATAAGTCTCAGCACTTGTGGGCTGACCACTCCATGTTGGGATTTCCGACCGCAGGTGGGCTGACCACTTAATAGCCAGAGGTAGTATAAATAAACACTTATTCCTCAATTTGTAAAGTATTGCAGATTTTAATTACAAATTATGCTATAAATACTGGGCAGCCGAACTTGAAGTCGGCGGCCCAGAGGCGTAAAAAAAGCAGCTAATATGGAGTTTGAACAAGGGCACTTATATCATATCTATAACCAGGGCAACAACAGAGGTGAAATATTTTTCAATGAGGCGAACTACTACTACTTCCTTAGAAAAATCAGAACTCACATTTCACCTTATACCGATATTATAGCCTGGTGCTTAATGCCAAACCATTTTCATTTAATGGTTTACGTAAAACATACTCATATTCTGGTTACCTCTAACATCATACAGAAGAAAAAACAACGAACACTGAACCAGTCAATTGCAAAAATGCTTAGCTCCTACACCAGAGCAATCAATATTCAGGAAGACCAAACCGGTTCTCTTTTTCGTAGTAAAACGAAAGCTGCTTGTCTAACCGAACATAAAGGTTTAACTCCTGCTTATTTCAATACATTCTTTGGAGTAGCTGCAAATGTCCGATTAGAGGAAAAAGAGTATCCACAACGCTGCTTTGACTATATCCACGAAAATCCACTTACAGCCAGATTAGTTGCTAAAGCGGAAGAGTGGGAATTTTCGTCGCTAAGAGATTATCTAAATTTGCGTGAAGGTGATTTAATTAATAAGGAAAGAGCCAAAGGGTTTGTACGGTTTTGATTAGAAATTGTGCTCTCATTACTGGGCAGACGAACCGGGAGTCGTCAGCCTGTCTGCAGCAGGCAGGCCCAAGGGCGTAGAATAAAAAATTATCCCTCAATTTACCCCTGACAACAAAAAAAGCCCCATAATCAATCGATTACGAGGCTTTTTGTACCCAGAGCCGGGATCGAACCGGCAAGGATTACTCCATTGGTGTTTGAGACCAACGCGTCTACCAATTCCGCCATCTGGGCAGATGCGGCTACAAAAGTAGTACATTTTTTTTATCCGGCAAGTCAAATTCTTTATTTTATTGCCAAAAATTGTTGTGACCCCGGCGGGATTCTAACCCACGACCTTCGGAACCGGAATCCGACGTTCTATACAGCTGAACTACGGGGCCTTGTCGCATCACATCACTAATGTGTTTGACATTGCGAGTGCAAAGATACAATATTTTTTTAATTTACTCTCCAACCAGAGTGTTTATTACACTTTTCAGATAAGCGAATACAGTCTGCACACCCTCTTATAAAATCCAAGAGCAAACATTAGTCTGCCCTTGGATTAGTATTGAATTGTCGCTGTGCATTAACAGATTAATTAATCGCGGCGACTCATAAATATCATAACATAGTAGAAAAGTGTTGCCATCGAGCTGATAGCTGCAATAATATAGGTATATGCGGCAGCACGAAGTGCCCCTTTGGCAGCACCATCTGTCTGCACATTAGTAACTCCGGCATTGCTTAACCAGGCGATTGCACGGCGTGAAGCATCTATCTCTACCGGAAGAGTAACTATACTAAAGAGCGTGGTAGTGGCAAAAAGGATAATCCCCAGAAGCAAAAGTTGTGGAAAAACATGCAGCAGCAAAATACCGCCAAGCAATACCCACTGCATCCAGCGGGAGGCAGCACTCACAACCGGCACCAGTTTAGACCGCATAGTCAGCGGGGCATACGCCCGGGCGTGCTGCACGGCGTGTCCGCACTCGTGAGCAGCAACCGCAGCAGCAGCTACACTGTCTGAACCATATACCACGTCACTCAGATTGACAGTTTTATTAATCGGATTATAATGGTCTGTCAGCTGTCCCGCCACAGAAATCACTTTAACATCTGTGATTCCACTGTCGCGCAGCATCTTCTCAGCCACTTCTTTTCCGGTCATACCGTGGCTCATTCTTATTCGCGAGTACTTCTTAAATTTCGACTGGAAATTCATCTGCACCAGCCAACTGCCCAGTGCAACCAATCCAAAAAGGATATAAGGCAGGATATTTACGCCTGCAGTAAGTGTTTGAGGTTCGTACATAAATCTTCTATTTTACAGTTTCAAAAACTTAGCTGATGCAAAAAGCAAGCCAAAGGACAGGTATGTTCCGGAAACAGTTTGCCACCAGCCATAATAAAACAAATGCCTGCTGTAAGTACAGCAAGCATTTATCTGTATATAAAAACTACCTGTTTTCGTCTCTCTTTTTCCTCTGTTTTCTAAGATAGAGATCAGCCGCAATTCCGGCAAGGGTAAAGACTAAAGTTAAAACTATAGCCGTTGTAACGCTGTAGGTACCAAAAGGAACCGGCCACCACACAATCAATAACAATACGGCGATTAAAATAATATATTTATACATCTTCAGTTCTAAAAATTGTCTGTGCTCTGTCCGGGCCTACAGAAACAATGGTGATAGGCACTTCCAGCTGCTCTTCGAGAAATGCGAGATAAGCGTTCAGCTCTTCCGGGAACTCATTCTCATCCTGAATTTTTGTCAGGTCACACTGCCATCCGGGCAGTTCAACATAAACAGGCTCATCCACTTCGCACATATCATAAGGCAGAGTAGTCACCTCTTCTCCGTTGACACGATAAGCAACAGCCGCCTTGATAGTTTCAAACTCATCCAGTACGTCTGCTTTCATCATAATAAGTTGCGTAACGCCGTTGACCATGATAGCATATTTCAATGCAACAATATCAATCCATCCACAGCGACGCGGGCGACCGGTAACCGAACCAAACTCGCGTCCTTTATCGCGCATTCTGTCACCGTCGGCATCGAAAAGCTCTGTCGGGAACGGTCCGCTACCCACACGGGTGCACTAAGCTTTGAAAATTCCATAAACCTCGCCCATAGTGCGGGGCGAAACACCCAGGCCGGTGCAAGCCCCGGCACTCACCGTATTAGAGGAAGTAACAAAAGGATATGATCCAAAATCGATATCAAGCAGGGTTCCCTGTGCCCCTTCGGCAAGTACTGATTTTTCTGACTTGAGTGAGTCATTCACAAACTGCTCGCTGTCAATAAATTCAAATCTCTTTAACACCTCGATGCCCTCAAACCACTCTTTCTCCAAAGCTTCCAGGTCATACTCCAGATCAGAGTGTTTCAGAATATCAAGATGGCGCTTTTTGGCTCTCTCGTATTTCTCTTCAAAATTATTCAGGATATCACCTACACGAAGACCGTTGCGGCTTATTTTATCTGTATAAGTCGGCCCGATTCCTTTACCGGTAGTTCCAATTTTCTCTTCACCTTTGGCCAGCTCATTCGCCTGATCGAGCAGGGTATGTGTTGGCATAATCAGGTGTGTTTTCTTGGAAATTTTCAGTCGCTCTGTCAGCGGATGTCCCGATTTCTCGAGGCCGTCAATTTCCTCTTTGAAAAGTGATGGGTTGAGCACAACACCATTGCCGATGATATTCACTTTATTTCCCTGAAAAATTCCGGAAGGGATAGAGCGCAGAACAAACTTCTTTCCTTCAAACTCAAGAGTGTGTCCGGCATTGGGACCGCCCTGAAAGCGAGCTACCACATCATACCCGGGGGTAAGCACATCAACCACTTTGCCTTTGCCTTCATCTCCCCACTGGAGACCCAGCAATACATCAATTTTTTTCATTATTTTTGTTTTTTCGATTTTTCGATTTGAGTTTTACATTTACGGCAGAGTCCGTAAAGATAGAGCGAATAATGGCTGTTTTCAAAATAGACAAACTTCTTATTCTGAACAGCCTGTTTTATTTTTTTATCAGTAAATTCCCGGATTTTGCCACAGCGCGTACAAACCATATGATGATGGTCAGCTGATGCACCAAAAGTTTTTTCATACTGTGCAATCTGATCTCCAAACTGATGCTTCACAATCAATCTGCACTCGAGCAAAAGCTCCAGTGTATTATAAATTGTAGCCAGACTCACACGATATTCCCTGCTCATAGCCTGGTGCAAAATATCAGCATTAAAATGCCCGTCGTAGGCATACACCTGCTCCAGAATGGCAAATCTTTCAGGAGTTTTACGGTGTTTTCTCTCCACGAGGAATTTTGTGAATACAGCTTTCACTTCATCTAATGACAAATCTTGTTTCATATCATCATCCGGGCTTCCAAAGCTTAGTGTCAAGCTCGTTTAATGAATTAATCTGATACAAATTGAGGCTTTTATTAAGCAACGAGCTTGATTTTGCGATTGTGCAGCTACAAAAATAGTACTTTTTATCGATATTTGGGCTTAAAACTCCAAAAAAGATATTTCATTCTCCACCTCACCACGGATGTATTCAGCTGACACACTATCCTTTGAGAGCGTGTTTAGCAGATTTGATATTTTATCTGCAGTCTCTCTGTCTTTTCGGCAGAGCCGGCCCAGCACTACTGCTACAGATTTATACAGGAAAAACTCTCCGGTATTGCTTAAGTGGAATGCACGTTCGATCAGTTCATCCGTTTGAGCGGCAGAAAATCGGCTCCAGATTCTTGCTGCGAGTGTGAACCCGGTTATCTGAGTCCACTTTTCATCACTTCCGGCACAATGCAAGGCAATATCCGTACTTCCCGGAAGTCTGGAGAGCAGATTCATCGAAATCTGCTCGGCCATCTCAATATTTTCAACATCTGCAACCCACCCTTCAGCTTTTACCTCAGTCAAAGCATCGGCAGGAGCAAGCAGTGTGGCCAGAATAATAGTTTCACGAATTTCGAGGGCCCACAAACGCTCAGCCAGCTCCAGGCTTGGCTCGTGCATTTGCGCAATCTCCTTGATCTGGGGCAGATCCACCCCCCAGTTTCTTTTATATACTATGCCCTTATCACGCATTGAGTCGGAGACAACTCCGTTTTTAAGCAGAATAATTTTACGGCGTATTTCACGAACTTCAGCGTCCAGGTCTCTGTTTTTAATTTGGTTATCTGACATTTCAGGATTGTTTTAAGGCAAAAAGAGTCATATCACTCTTGTTACCTGATTGTTTCAATTATTTTACAAAGATATTGAAGTTTTTCCTAATAATAAATTTGCTAAATCGCAAAATTCGAATTATCTTTGCATCGCAAAATAAAACGGTGGTTGTAGCTCAGCTGGTTAGAGCGTCGGATTGTGGTTCCGAAGGTCGTGGGTTCGAACCCCATCATCCACCCAAATAAGAGGAAATGCTGAAAAGTGTTTCCTTTTTTGTTTTTAAAGTTGGAGTTGAGGCATATATTATAACTTTACCAAAGTCTTGAAACTATGGCAAAGTAAACGTAGGAATTAGAAAGGTGGCTACTAAAGTCAACCTCCGGTTTTATTCTTTTTACTTTAATGCTTATCTTTATCGCAAACAGAGTATTTAACAGATAGAAAAGATAGAATTATGACTCCAAGGATAAAAATTAATAATACAGATTTAGAGGTTAGTCGCATCAACTTTGGTGGAAATGTTTTTGGCTGGACACTTAACGAAAAGCAAGCGTTTGAGATTTTAGACGCATTTGCTGATGCCGGATTTAACTTTATTGATACTGCAAACACCTACTCCTGGTGGGTAAATGGTGTTGGAGGACAATCGGAAACGATTATCGGGAACTGGCTTAAATCACGTGGTAAGCGCAAAAACATGGTGATTGCAACAAAAGTAGGCTCACGAACTAAAGAGCACGGGTTGAACACCAGCCGAAAGCATATTTTGGAGAATGTGGATAAGAGTTTGAAACGTTTGCAGACAGACTATATCGATTTGTACTACACCCATTATGATGACACCGTAACGCCGGTTGAAGAGACATTGTCAGCTTACGATGAGCTTGTAAAAGCCGGGAAAGTGCGCTATATCGCTGCATCCAACATCTCACCGGAGCGCTTACAGGAGTCACTGGAGGTTTCCGAGACGAATAATCT
>CAYPPC010000027.1:372-17129 GCA_964412435.1 uncultured Paludibacter sp. | reverse complement strand
TGAAATGAACTTTCTGCCCGATGTCTATGTACCTTGCGAAACCTGCAACGGCAAGCGCTACAACCGTGAAACCATGGAGGTACGTTTCAAAGGAAAATCCATTGCCGGTGTGTTGAATATGACGATTAATCAGGCAGTCGAGTTCTTTGAAAATCCAACTTCCATTCTGAAAAAAATCAAAACTTTGCAGGATGTTGGTTTGGGTTATATTAAATTAGGACAGAGTAGCACCACCCTTTCGGGCGGTGAAAGTCAGCGTATTAAGCTCGCTGCAGAACTCGCCAAAAGAGATACCGGTAAGACGCTTTATATTTTAGATGAACCTACAACGGGACTTCACTTTGAAGATATCCGGGTGTTGCTTAAAGTGCTTAATCGACTGACCGACAGAGGAAACACAGTGATTATTATCGAGCACAACTTAGATGTAATTAAAGTAGCAGACCATATCATCGATATCGGTCCCGAAGGCGGACAACGCGGCGGATATATCCTGGCAACCGGCACGCCGCAGGAGATTATCAAGAATAAAAAGAGCGAAACAGCTAAATATTTAGCCTATGAGCTGAGTCAGGCCGTATTAAATAAAAAAGATAATTCTAACGCTTGTGGTTTGATGGCGTAAATCATAAGTTTTCAAATTTAATCTGTTTTTTTTATTTCATTTTATAGAATTTAATTTTATATTCCACACTTTCTTTTTATATTTGTAAAAAGAAAAGTAACAAAGATGAGAATTTTTACTGAACAAACCCTAAAAGAGTTTTGTAAAAAGCACCCGGATGCAGCAGTAGCTTTACAGGAATGGGTTAGCAAAGTTAAAAAGAGTGATTGGAAAAACTACTCAGACATTCGTCAAACATTTAACAGTGCTGATTACGTTGGAAATCAACGTTATGTGTTTAATATAAAAGGGAACCATTTCATACTTGTTGCAATTGTTAGATTTAAAATTAAATTTGTTTATATACGCTTTATTGGTACTCATAAAGCTTACGTTAAAATTGACAGCACAACTATTTAAAAATCAGTCATGACTAAAATTGAAAACATCGAACAATACAACTGGGCAGTTGGAAGAGTAGAAGAGCTCCTTCCTTTGGTTACAGATGAAACACCCAACAATCATCCTCACGCTATTGAATTGGAGCTATTATCCAACTTAGTAGCCGATTTTTCGGACGGTAACTTTACTATAGGTGAACCAAGTTTACCAGATATCTTAAAACTTCGTATGTTTGAAATGGGATTAAACCAAAAAGCATTATCTGATCTTATTGGTGTAAGTCCTTCCCGTATCAACAATTTCATTACGGGAAAAAGCGAACCAACATTACCTGTTGCACGGACTATTAGCAAAAAGCTAAATATTGATGCTCATATAATTTTGGGTGTGTAATTTATTACGAATATATTGGATTAGAAACTATAAAAACCCATAACCACACGCTTAAAAGTCCCCATGGCGGGATTTATGAGGCTTATCCAAATTATGAAACAAAACAACTCTCAAAATAAAATCCTGTTTGCAATTATATATGCTGTTGGTGCTTTTGTTCTCTTTTCAGTAGCTGTTTATTTTTTGAAATTCTTTAGCGGGCAACTACCTGTCAACAATGCTCTTTTTGGGGTTTACACCCGTTCCGACATAGCATTGAGCCTGGCTGTAGCCATTGTTGTCACACTTTCGCGTGTGCGGAAGTGGAAATTGCGAGGTTGAAAAGAGCATCTGAACACAATAAAAAGCGGTTTTAGGTAGTTAATCTTAATAAAGGATTCAACAAACAGATAAAACTTCATGCGTACCAGAAAAACAATCTCTTTTATAAGCAGTTTTTTTCCATTGAAGCTATTGGAGAGATGGTCAAAACAGAACCATATTTTTCCCTTTTATCACCTGGTCTCCGACCGGGAACCAGCGCATATCAAACATCTGTACCCCATTGTCACTTCCCGGGAGTTCAACAAAGACCTCGATTTTTTGCTTAAAAACTACAAGCCTCTCAGCGCATCTGCTCTTGTTGAGCAACTGAAGGAGCAGCAGTTTCCTGCAGATACAGGTTTCTTTTTAAGCTTCGATGACGGTCTCAGAGAGTTTTATGAAGTGATAGCCCCCATACTTTACCGAAAAGGCGTACCTGCCACCTGTTTTGTAAATAGTGATTTTGTAGATAACAAAGCGCTGTTCTATAGAATGAAAGCTGCTCTTCTGCTTGAGAGATCCAATAAAAAACCATTGAGTCCGGGTGAACTGGTTGAAATTCAAAAAGTCTGCGAAGCCTCAGATTTTAGATTTATAGATGCTTATGATTTTTTAAAAATAACCTCTCGCAACCAACACATTTTAGATCAGTCAGCCACAGTTTTAGAGGTAGATTTTGATAATTTTCTAAAAACTGAACAACCTTACCTTACCTCTGAGCAGATCAGGGAGCTTATCTCTATGGGCTTTACAATCGGTGCCCATTCGGCATCACACCCCAACTACGAAGAGTTGAACGAAGAGAATCAGCTGGCTGAAACATTGGGGTCGGTTCAATATTTAATCGATAATTTTGATATCAAAGAGCGTCTGTTTTCATTCCCATTTACAGACAATTCGGTAAATAAGTCATTCTTTGAACAAATTGCCGGACAGGTTGACCTCACTTTTGGCACCGCCAACATCAAGCTTGATTCAGTAGCAAGCAATTTACAAAGAGTACCGATGGAGAGACATAACAGAAAAAGTGCACAACATATTATAAAAACAGAGCTTCTTGCCTATATCATTAAAAAAATGATGAGCAGACATATCATTATAAGGGACTAACACAGCAAACTATCCGGCTATCTGCAACATGATAAAAGAGAAAAACATAGAAGAGATTATACGGTATATCATTGCCTGGCTGCTTCGCACCGATGATGAGGATATCATCAACTCTGTTACCTATACTTCGGATATTTCTCAAACCGATGGAAGGCATAAACTCTATATCCGGGCATCCCGTTTTTTTGAAAAAGAGTTCTATGGCACACCGGATTCGCTGCCCGCTCTGCCGCTTAAAACCCTCAACGAAATACCGGTTCTTTACGGTGAATCGAAAATTGAGCAGAGGAATAACAGCATCATTCTGCACGCCGACCTCATTGCCGGCACCTACTTTCTGATTTCCAGATACGAGGAGATGTTACGACCCGATGTACGTGATAAGCACGGTCGTTTTACAGGCAAAGATTCCTTGCCGGGACGTGCCGGTTTTATCCACCGTCCGATTCTGGAAGAATACGGCGCTTTGCTGCGTCAGTTGCTGAACTTAGAAAAAAAAGAACCGCAAAAAGGAATAGCTAAAATTTATCTGACACATGATGTTGATATTCTGGCGCACTATAAAAACTTAAAAAGCGTAACAGGCGCACTGCTTCGTTTTTATAAAAGCCCCGGCAACTCGCTTCGTGCGCTGAAGACCTATTTCGGTTCTATCGAATCTGATCCCTGGTACCAATTTCCCCGCCTGTTTGAGCAAGCCGAAACACTCAATCAGGATATCACAGAGTCCATTCTGTTTATAAAGCCGGGAGGCGATCCCGAAATTGTTTTTGACCGGCCCATTCAGAATGTATTCAACAAAGATTATCAAAACCTGTTTGAACTTTGCAGTAATAAAAAGGTAAAAATAGGACTGCACAGCTCTTACGCAGCCGGACAAAATGGTGAGCTGATTGCCGAAGAAAAAGTGACGCTGGAAAAAGCGACGCAACAGAAAATAAATTTTAACCGGCACCACTATCTGCGCAACCGTGAACCGGAAGATTATCATTTTTTAATTAAACACGATATCAGCGATGATTTCTCAATGGGTTTTGCCGATCTCGCAGGCTTCCGACTGGGAACCTGCCGGCCGGTTCGCTGGATTGACCCCAAATCCCGCAGCCTCACACCGTTGACACTCCATCCGCTTCCTTTGATGGACAACACATTCAGTGAAGTGAATTACATGAATATGAATTTGGAAGAGGCACGCGATTATGCCGTAAAAATCATTGATCGGGTGAATGAACACCGGGGTGAACTGGTTCTCCTTTTTCACAACACCTCATTTGACAAAAAACTTTATCCATACACACAAGAACTTTATCAGGAATTACTGAGCCATATAAACAGACTAACTCAATGAAGCGAATTATTATCAGCGTAACAAGCGATTTAAGCACCGACCAACGTGTACAAAAAGTAGCCAGAGCCTGCTGTGAGAGCGGCCTGGATGTCCTGTTGATTGGAAGAAAACTACCCACCAGTCAGACCCCGGATCTGCCCTGCAGGTACAAACGTTTACGATTGTTGTTTAACCGCTCATTTTTCTTTTATGCTGAATATAATCTCCGCCTGTTTCTGAAGCTGCTCTTTATCAGGGCTGATATTTTTTTGGCCAATGATACAGATACATTGACAGCAAACTTTTTAGCCGGTAAAATAAGAAGAAAAAAGCTGGTGTTTGATGCGCATGAGCTGTTTCCTGAAGTTCCTGAACTGACCAAACGCAATGGAGTGAAACGCTTCTGGACCCGGCTGGAAGATTTATTTTTTCCTAAACTAAAATATGCGTACACTGTCAGCCCTTCCATTGCCAATTACTACCGTAAAAAATATGGTGTTAACATGCAGGTGGTGCGTAACATCCCCGAACTGAACGAGCATCTCAGGCCTCTGGAGAAATTTGAGAAGAAAACTATCATCTATCAGGGCGCTTTGAATATGGGCAGAGGTTTGGAGTGGATTATCCGTGCCATGCCCGAAATTAAGGATGCCGAACTGCTTATTATCGGTGACGGGGATATCAGAGAACAGCTTATTGAACTCACCAAAGAGCTGAAAGTGGAGCATAAGGTGAAGTTTGCAGGCAAACTTGCACCTGAAGAGTTGAAAGAGATTACTCCACGGGCACATCTGGGACTCTGCCTGCTGGAAGAGAACGGATTAAGCTATTACTACTCGCTGCCCAACCGTATTTTTGATTATATACACGCAGGCATTCCGGTGTTGGCAACCAATTTCCCGGAAATACGGGCAATCGTGCAGAAGCACAACACAGGTATCTTAATCAATCGCTACGATCCCCAGTTTTTATCTGACACTGTCAATAAAATACTTCGAAGCGGGTTCAATACCTTTCATTTTGCAGAGCTAAGCAAATCCTTAAACTGGGAAAATGAAAAAAAGATTTTAATGGAGATTATTATGGCTCAGGAGTAGCACTCACTGTATATGCAGGCAGATTTTCTCCCACAAAGTAATATCTGTTTTTAACCTCTTTGACCAGCTTCACAGTCAGGTCAGTATGATTCCAAACCAAAGCACCCATTGAGATCAAAATACCGGATACCAAAAGGTAAGGATTGGGAAACAGAGAGAAAATCGCCTCACCCAAAGAAGAGATGTGAACCATCCTCCAGATCCATTCACCTATGGTAATTACCATCAGGCCCAGACCTGCATAAGTAAAACCGGCAATGGTGCCGCCCTTCACTTTTTCACCTTTTCTGTACTGCCTCATTCCGGGAAACTCTTTGAACATTCCTGTACTTTCTGCACGAATCAAAGTTTTTTGCAGTTTCTTAGTCTCCTTCGAAACACCCAGATCCATGCCCTCCAGCTCCGATTTGGCAAAGGCAATCTGCCCGGCCTCATCGATATCAAAAAACAGTGAGTCATTTCTATCCCCGGTTAAAACACCGGAAATTACCCTGCCTTCAGCTACAAGATAGATTTCAAGCTTCTGATCCTGTGCAAATATCGCCACACCTAACAGCAACAAAACGAATACAACAGCTAATTTTTTCATAATGCATTGGTTTTAATGTTGATGGATGTTTGCAAATATAGAAAACATTTTTAGAAAAAAAATATAAATGTGCATTCTCTAATCTTTTTCATATCTTTGCTATGCAAATAGAATTTAAACAAATGAAACAGAGAAAAACATTACGTATCATCTCCTACTCCATGATTGTGATTGGCCTGCTGATTCTCAACTACTATATGAAACAGGCACGGCAGGCTGAGAGCAAAGAGAAAACCGAAGCAATAGTTACCGAAGAGACAGAATATCAGACTGAAAAGGCTCCCGCACTGCTAAGTATCGACGAGCTGACTGCAGAAGAGCGGGTACTTGCTTTTGTCAGGGAGAATGGCCAACTACCCGATTATTATATCAATAAGAAACAGGCACGTGCAGCAGGCTGGGTGGCCTCGGAGGGAAATCTCTGCGACGTTTTGCCCGGCAGGGCCATTGGTGGCGACTATTTTGGGAATCGGGAGAAAAGGCTGCCTGACAAAAAAGGCAGAAGCTGGTACGAAGCAGACCTCAACTACGATTGCGGCAGGCGCAATGCCGACCGCCTGCTCTACTCCAGCGACGGATTGATTTACGTTAGCTACGATCACTATAAAACATTTCAGAAAAGATAAGCAAACACCTATATACAACAACTCATTTAGCAAAACAGAACAGAATGCAGGAAATAATTTTTGACTTTGACCAAATCCACAACATGGATGATTTTTACAGACAGGCAATCAGCATCATGGAGTTGCCCGAACATTTTGGCAATAACCTGGATGCTCTCGCGGATATTTTAACGGGAGAACTGGAGCTGCCTGCCCGCATTCGTTTCAGTAATTTTAATGAGCATGAGTTGGATCGGTTTTTTGATCTGATTATGCTGATGGAGGATGTTGAAGATGAGTATGAAGATGAGTTTTTCTTCTATTGCGATTATAAATTTGATTAGGCTGGGAAATAAACGAAGAGGCACAAAACAGCTGATTGGCAGGGATATTCTTACGGATCATCCATAATTCAGCTTTTTCAAAACAGTTAAAACAACAAAGGGCGGTGAAAATCACCGCCCTTTGTTTATTTTAAAAACTTTTTCGTCCCCCCCAATACCGCAACTAAATTCAATCCATTCATCTATTATTTAATCAGACATTAGCATTCCCCATAAAGCAATAATTCCCTGAAAATACTTACCTTTGTCATATTCTCTAATTACAAATTGCACCTCAAATGAGTTAAAATATGAAACAATTTTTCTCATTCATCATATTTTTATTTAGCTTCACAAGCATTGTTCTGAGTAATTCTCCACAACCGGGAGAGACAACAGATATGCCTGACAGCGTGTTAATCAGAGAGAAAGAGATGAATGAATTAGTGGTGCGTCCCAGGCACCCGCTATCCAACATCCGCTCGCTCAATATGGGGCTTTCTATTCCTGTGGATGAGATTAAGAAAATCCCCAACCTGATTGGCGATGCTGACCCTTTTAAGGCACTGCAATACATTGCAGGCATTTCGCAGGCGGGCGAAGCCAATGCGGGCATGCATGTGCGGGGCGGGCGCAACGATCAGAATCTGATTATGTTAAACGGAATTCCGGTTGAAATCCCCACGCATATTATGGGCCTGTTTTCAATATTTAATCCCGACCTGATGGATCATCTCGACTTTATCAAAGCCGGTATACCGGCTGAATACGGCGGACGGATGTCATCGGTGGTGGATATCAGAAACTTTATCAATAAGCAGGAAAAAACAGAAATAAGCGGTAATATAGGGCTGATTTCATCCAGGCTTACTGCCAAAATTCCGGTCAGCGACAAGTTTTCGGTTTATGCCTCCGGCAGAATGAGCTATATCGGTACCATAGTCCTTCCCACTCTGATAAAATTGGGGATAAATCCTATTCTCGCTGAAAACAATTATGAGTTTAACGAAACAAATTTTGGTTTTAACTTCGACATAAATAACAAAACCCGGTTCACCGGACATTATTATGCCGGTAAAGATATCGTTGAAGCCTCCTCTGAGCGTTTTGGCTTGAGCAAAAACTCCATCCGGTGGGGCAATCAACTGGTGGGGCTGCAACTCAACCATATCTTTTCAGACCACTTCAGCATGGCGCACTACCTCAATATGACCCGTTTTTCCATCAACAGCAAAATCGGCTGGATGGCAGAAAACTATCATGCCGGTACCGACAATGCCCTGCTGCGTTATAAAAATGAGTTTGTCTATTCCGTTCGGGCACATAACATCAAATCCGGACTGGAGATTGTAGCCGGCAAGCTGCATCCCGGCCGGGTGGAAGATGAAAATGAATCGGGGTTGCCGGAGATTAAAAATCAACAACACAGTGAAATCAATCTTTTTGTTCGGGATCAGTGGGTAAATGGTCCGCTCACAATCAATGCCGGACTCCGCGGTGGATTATATTTGAAACATCCTCTGAGCACAAGCAATTCATTGATTCATCCGGGCGACAGTAAACGGGTTGATAAGCTCTACGCCACGCTTGAACCGCGCCTTTTTGGTCGTTACCTGATTAATGATAACTCCTCGGTGAAAGCTTCTGTCAGCAAACATTTTCAGCATTTCAACCGGTTACAAGTGTTCAAGTTCGGACTGCCTGTTGAGATGATTGTTACCAGTTCTGAACTCTTGAAACCCACCTCTCTCTGGAATTATTCACTCGGTTACTATCACAACTTTTTGGATAACAAATGGGAGCTGAGCCTGGAGTCATTCTACAAAGATTACTCTAATCTGGTTGATATTCAGGGGAATATCAATGAGCTTCTGAACTCAGACAATCTGGAGAATCTGATTGTGTCAGGCAAAGGTAAATCATACGGTGCAGAGCTGATGATCAACCGAAACGGCGAGAAACTTAGCACCTGGCTCAGCTATATCCTCAGTAAAACCCTCAATCAGTTCGATGAAATTAACAATGGTGAGCCCTATCTGGCATTTAACGACAGAAGGCACGACTTTTCACTGGTGGCTGTCTATACCATCAACAAAAAGCTGAGTCTCAGCAGCACCATGCTCTATGCATCCGGCCACCGGCTCAACCTGCCGCTCAGCTGGTATGTGATTGAGGGAAATGTTATTCCTGAATATGATGGATACAACTCCTTTCAAATGCCCGATTATCACCGGATTGATGTTTCCCTGATTTACAAATTGCCGCCCCGGAAAAAATTAAATTCTGAACTGGTGTTTTCCGTTTATAACCTCTACAACCGGGCCAACCCGTTTCAGGTTTTTTTCAACACCTCCGGTGGGCTCGACGGGATGACCGATTTTTCATTTGAAATGTTCTATTTTCTGCCGGTTATTCCAGCTGTCTCCTGGACTTTCAAAATTTAATTCTTAAAAAAAGCAAAATATGAGAAAACAAATATACATAGCAACGCTTGCAGCAATATTATTAACCTCTTGTAACCCCAATTTAGAGTATGACGTCAGAGGTTACACTCAGAAAATTATTGTTGAAGGGAAAATTGAAAACCACAAACCGGCCGAAGTTTTTCTCACTACCAATGTGCCTCTCTGGAAAAAATTAGACTCTACCATTGTGCTCGATCACGTTATCAGACATGCCAAAGTGACTCTGAGTGATGGAGAGAGCAGCGAAGTTCTCACTTCAAAGTGGGATTACGACAAGTTTCCGCCTTTTCTCTACAGAAGCACCGAAATATATGGCGAAGCCGGTAAAACATACAGCCTCACTGTGGAGTATGGCGGCTACACCTTAAATTCAGAAACAAGTATTCCCGATGATTTTGAACTTGAGCAGATAGTTCACCGTTCTGCTGATGAATCAACAACTGACAAGAAAATCTATGTCATCATCAATAACGAGCAAAAACCGGAGCGTTCATACCGGCTATTCTGCAAAAACCCTATGGATCAACTTTTCACTGAGAATCAATATCTTTTTAACAGCTCCCTTGATAAAACCGGTTCTATTGAGATGCAGGTGGCTCCCGCGGGTCAGGAGCTTCTGTTGCAAAACGGTGATACTTTAGATATAAAAATTATGGCTATCGACAGCAGGGCGACTGCATTCTTCAAAGATCTGTCCCTTTACGCCATGACCACCAATCAGTTTCTACTCAGCGAGGTCAAATCTCTACCCTCCAACATCAGTGAGCCCGGTTTTGGAGTGTGGTACGGCAGCAACACCAGACTTGTCAGATATATTATTGAAAATGAATAGTGCCCGGTAGAACACTACAAAGCTTAATCAGTCCATAATTTTCATTATTTAAAAGAGTAGCTGAGGAATACTTATTTGTCCCTTGAGCAAAAAAAAGTGCTGAAAATTCAGCACTTTTCTATTTTTTACTTATAAACTGTTGATCTAACGAGGAGGGGAGTCATAAAGCAAATCAAAGATTTTTTCCAAAGCATCAAAGATGCCGAATGAGTCAGCAAACTCCTCCATATCCATTTTGGAGCCATCATTCAGAATCATGCGCGGTTGCACATAATAATCATACTCCTCCCACCAGTCATCCCACTCTTTTAACACATAAAATTCAACATCAGCAAATTTCTTCTTCTCAGAAACAAAATAAGCAAAGGCCTGAATATGTTTGTTTAGAATTTTTACAGTCTCTTTCGTTAAGTCCTCTTCAGTAAGGCTGTCGTACTTATCTTCCAGATTGATCATATCCTGCGCCAACTTGTCAACTGTGGCTAAGTTGGCTTTTAACCCAAGATCCATCAGTTTCAGATCAGCGTAGAAATTCTTTGTCTTTTTGAGCAGATTCACAGCTCCCATGCCACTTTCATCATCTAAGCTCTCCAAAATCTGGCGTGTAAATTCACCGTTAATCTCAATGGTATTTTTAGCTATAGATTTCTTACCATCCTTAAATTCAAAGGTAGAAACCACTTTTTTCTGATTATTATCCAGATCATGTTTCCAGGTAAAACTGCCTGCAGTCAGCTGATCACTCACTTTCTTGGGCATGCCATCCTGATGATAACTTGCAGTGAGACTGGCGCTCAGTTCTGATTTTGAATCTACGGTCAGCTTAACACTCACACTTGAAGGAAGTTTAACCTCATCACCAAGCAACTGAGAGCTGGATTCTTTATAGTCAATTACCAGCAGCGCATTGTTTTTGGTTCCTGTTGTTTTAGACGGAAAACTAAATGAGAGTTTGTTCTTGGTAACCGTTTTACGCTCAAATCTTCCGTTATCAAAATTAAACACAAAATCTCCCCAGAAATCCGAATCATCATCGCTTTTGGCCCTCAACTGTTTCTCCAGCATAGCGAATGAAGTTGAATTGTGAGTCTCCAGTCCGCGCACATAACTCTTCACGATTACTTCATAGGGACTATCACCATCCATCAACTCAGCCATTGTTTTAAGGGTTTTGAAAGCGTTGGTCTTCAGAAACTTCTCTAAAGAGTCAGCCACATCATTAGCGCTATCCTCTACTTTTTGTTTCTGGTTTTCTATTGAACTTTTCGTAAATTTCAGTTCCAGATCTTTCTTTTCAGATCTATTACATGCACCCAATGAAAGTGCCGTAATCAGTAAAATTAAATAAAAGAGTCTTGTTTTCATTTTTTTCATTTTTAGGGTTTAATATCAATTTAGGGTTTTTTCGTAAAACTCAGGAATATCACCTGACAGGCAGGTTATTTGCACAAATCAGGCAGCCCTGAAACACATGGCAAATGTAATTTAAATAATTAAAATAAACAACGATATGTTATAATAATAACAAACAAATTTTAATTATGTTCATTAAAACCTCTTATAACACGCGAAAACATACTTTTCAAATGCAAAGAGTTTCAAACTCTCAATTAAGAAACAGACATAATCAAAATGCAAACCGGGCAAAGTTTGTCTATGCTGTCAAAACACTTTATATTTTCTCGAAAAATCGCTATCTTTGCATTCATTTTTTAAGTAAAAATATTATTATCACAAAATAAGAGCATGGCAAAAATTGAGATTAAAGAACTGACCCCACGCGAAGTGGATTATTCACAATGGTATAACGACCTGGTTATCAAAGCCGATTTGGCTGAAAGCTCCCCGGTTCGGGGCAGCATGGTAATTAAACCTTACGGCTATGCCATCTGGGAAAAAATGCAGCGTCAGCTCGACGATATGTTCAAAGAGACCGGACACGAAAATGCTTATTTTCCGCTGTTTATTCCAAAATCATTTTTAAGCAAAGAGGCCGATCACGTAGAGGGCTTCGCTAAAGAGTGCGCCGTAGTTACACACTACCGTCTTAAAAATGACCCGGAGGGCAAAGGAGTAATTGTGGATCCGGAGGCAAAACTGGAAGAGGAACTGATTGTGCGACCCACTTCAGAAACCATTATCTGGAACACTTACCGCAACTGGATTCAGTCTTACCGCGATCTCCCTATCCTGATTAATCAGTGGGCCAACGTTGTTCGCTGGGAGATGCGCACCCGACTGTTTTTGCGTACCGCAGAATTCCTTTGGCAAGAAGGACACACTGCTCATGCTACCCGGGAAGAGGCCATTGAAGAGACCGAACAAATGATTAATGTCTATGCTGAGTTTGCCGAAAACTTTATGGCTATGCCTGTGGTAATCGGTAAAAAGTCAGCATCAGAACGCTTTGCAGGGGCTGTTGACACCTACACCATCGAAGCGATGATGCAGGATGGTAAAGCGCTGCAATCCGGTACATCGCACTTCCTCGGACAGAATTTTGCCAAAGCATTTGATGTGCTTTTTGTTAATAAAGAAAACAAACAGGAGTACGTTTGGGCAACTTCATGGGGTGTTTCAACCCGTTTGATGGGCGCGCTCATCATGACTCACTCCGACAACAATGGTCTGGTTTTGCCGCCAAAACTGGCTCCCTTCCAGGTGGTGATTGTTCCCATCTATAGAAACCAGGAGCAGGCAGATGCTATTTCAGAAAAAGTAAAAGAGTTGACAACCAAGCTGAAAGCACTTGGCATCAGCGTGCGCTATGATGATAACGATCAGAAAAAGCCGGGCTGGAAATTTGCTGAATATGAACTTAAAGGAGTTCCTGTGCGTCTGGCATTAGGTGCTCGTGACCTGGAAAACGGTACGGTGGAAGTGGCCCGTCGCGACACTCTGACCAAAGAAACTGTTGCACTTGATGGTGTTGAGAACTATATTAAGGAGCTACTGGATGAAATTCAGGCCAACATCTTCAAAAAAGCACTGGACCACCGCGCTGAAATGACCCGTGAAGTGGACAGCTACGAAGATTTTAAAGTTGAGATCGAAAAGGGAGGATTCCTGCTTTGCCACTGGGACGGCACTGCCGAAACTGAGGAGAAAATCAAAGAGGAAACCAAAGCTACAATTCGCTGTATTCCCCTGGAAGGTGACAAAACACCGGGAGTCTGCATGATTAGCGGAAAACCTTCAGCGCAGCGCGTTATTTTTGCTCGTTCGTACTAAAACCGATCAATTATAAATTAACAAAACAGCCAATTGGAGAATTTCAAATGGCTGTTTTGCTATTCAATCTAACTACAAATATAATTTCCTCATCATCTAAATTCTATAAATTTATTGTTATTCTTTCATTGAATCTTCTTTAATTCTACTATTTTTACAAATAAACCAGACAATCCGGAGCAAACTATAATTTTATTTTTTAACTTTACACTTCATTTAATCTGGTTTATGAAAATGAAAATAACCAAGCAATTATCAAGGCCATCGCTACCCTATCTCATTAAAGACTTTCTGTTTTTAAGTGTAGCATCATTTTTACTTATATCAGTATTGCTGCTTATAGACAGTAAATCCTTTGAAAAACTGGGATCTCCTGTACTGTGGGTGATCCTGTTGGGAGTGGCGCTAATCAGCTCTATTGTTCAGGGTTTCAGAAACCGGGATGGAGTGCTTACTATCCAAGAGGTTACCGATATGAAAGCCCTGTTGAATCAGATTGATCTTCAACTGAGCAGTAGTTTCAAACGGGAAGTTTCGGATGACCATAAAATTGTTTATTATCGGGATAAATCAAGGCTGGACAAATTCTTTAACTGGATTTTACAAGAGCGCCCGCAGGTTGTAGTTTCAGGAGACAGCATATCCATTTTTGCCAGAGGCGAACTGTTAAAAGAGCTCGAGACGAAGATCAAAGAGCAAGCTCAGGCTTAAAAACAGATTAAAACCTTGTATTTGTCCAATATTATTATCCAAATGCTTCGATTATGAAAATTACAAAAAACAGACACGCCACTTACGTAAAAGAGTTTATTGCCAACTTGCTGCTCTTTCTTTTGATTTTCAATCTACTCGAATTACTTATTGCTTTGGCTATAGGTGGTGTGAACTCCTGGCCTTTCAACAGATCTTATGTCACCTCCATTCTGGCACCTGTGGCAGTTGCCTATGTTTTCACTTACAAAAGGTGGAGCACGGTAGAAATTACAGAGCTTAACGATACAGATAAACTCTTTGAGGAGATAGTTGAGAAACTGAGTTATAAGTACAATAATTACACTGAAGTTTCACCCGGAACATATCAGTATGAAATAGCTAAATCGTGGGCTAAAAACTTTTCACATCTCTTTAACAAGCAAAAGCCTGAGTTGACGAGAAGTGAAGATTCACTGACCATAACAGCTCATAAAGAGATTATATATTATTTAGAGTCACTTTTCAACCCCTTCAAACCTTATTAAAGTAAAAGCAGACAAGCATCATGTGGAAAGACTTCTTCTATTTCAACAAAAGTCAGCGTATCGGCATTATTGTACTGCTGATGCTGATTTTGCTGGCTCTGGGCACCATTTTTCTGATGCCCCGTTGGATTGGACCCTCAGAAGATGATACTGCTGAACGTGATACTTTTCTCGAGCAGGCTCGTGACTTCGTAGCCGGTTTGCGCGAAAAGGAGAAAGAGGCTCCACGTCGTGAATACCGTCCTTTTGAACAGCGCAATTACAACAAAGAAGAGAGCTATCGCTTGTTTGATTTTGACCCCAACAGTGCCGACTCGGCCAGCTTTGTGGAGATGGGATTGAAACCCTATATCGCCAGAAACATTATTCGCTATCGCGAAAAAGGGGGTAAATTCCGCAATCCGGAGGCTTTCTCCAAAATTTACGGAATCAGTGAAGAAAAGTTTGAAGAGCTGAAACCTTATATTCGCATTTCGGAGGATTACAGCGAGCAAACAGAACCACAGGACAGCCTCAAAATTCAGTCTGATGAGAAACCGGAAACAAGTCCCTTTCCTAAAAAGGAGACACTGGATTATGCCATCGATATCAACAGTGCCGATACCACCGAGCTGATGCAGGTGAAAGGTATCGGAAGATATTACGCCCGGAATATAGTCACCTACCGTCGCTTGCTGGGTGGTTTCTATAGCGTTGAACAAGTGCGGGAAGTGCGTGGCATGACCGATGATAACTTTGACAGAATCAAACACTCCCTCACAGCTGACGGCTCACAGATTCAAAAAATCGATATCAACAAAGCAAGTATTGAGCGTCTCAAAAGCCATCCTTACATCGGTTCTTTTCAAAAAGCAAAAGTTATTTACGATTACCGCCGGAAAGTGGGCAGGCTAAAAGGCATCGAGGAGCTTTATGTGCTGGATGAGTTTAGCGAAGAGGAGTGGCTGCGGCTTACACCCTATTTTGAATTTAATTAAACAGATATATTATGAAAGTTCTTGAAAACGATTACATACTACTGCGTGCCCCTGAGCCCGAAGATTTGGATTTGCTCTATCTCTGGGAGAATGACTCCTCCTTCTGGCCAGCCGGCAACACCCGTGCCCCCTACTCCCGTTTCCAGCTGCGCGAATATATCGCTCAGGCAAAAAACGATCTCTATTCTGACGGTGCTCTGCGCCTGATGATTTGCGATAAAAAAAGTGGTGATACAGTCGGCACTATAGATCTTTTTGACTTTGATCTGCATCACAGTCGGGTAGCTCTAGGACTTTTTGTTGACCGCTGCTACCAGGGTCAGGGCTTCGCCCGACAGGCACTTCAACTCACTGAGAGATACGTATTTGAATTTATGAAACTGAACCAGCTCTACGTGCAGATTGCCGAACGCAACAAAGCCAGTCGCCGACTTTTCGAGCACAGCTACGAACAGCACGGCAGCCTGAAATCCTGGATCAAAACACCGGAAGGCTTTGACAATATTCTTACATATCAACTGTTTTTAACAGATTACCTGAAAAATAATTCTTAGCTTTGTAAAAAATTAATCCCGAAAATTCAGAATGCTTATTTTCGACAATATCCTGTTTGCTAGTTTCATCCCTCAGATTTTGATGTTTTTGGGCTTCATATCCTGTATGACAGCCCCTTACTTCTCATCACCGAAGGAAGAATTACATGAACCGGAGTTGAATGAGCAGGTAATTATCTTTCAGAAAACGGAGAGCAGCAACAAAACTGCTTTCTTTGGGGACTTCAGTAAATATGACCGGGAATATTCCGAAATCCCTGTAAAAACTGCTGTTTTCATTCCATGGATAATGGTCCGGAAGGAGTTTGCTCTATTTTTCACGGAAAGCACAGGATACAGATATGCGTTTCTAACGCGACCGCCGCCAATCCATTCATTGAATTATCTTTAATCAGGATACTCTTTATATGTAAAATGACATATAAAGAAATATCTGTAAAATATATGCCGTAGCGATATTATAATTAATCGCCGGGCAAATCCTACATACTTGAAGTTTATACAATTTAGTCAAATTCAATGAAAAAACTATATATTTATATCACTGTAACACTCTGTTTCTCGCTTTCACTTTTTGCCAACGAGGCTGAAAAAGATACACTACGCAACATCTCGCTGGGCGAAGTCAGTGTTTACAGCACCAAAGAAACCAACATGCTCAACGCACCGGTCTCCTCCACTGTGATGGAGATGGAAAAAATTGAACA
>CAYPPC010000027.1:0-362 GCA_964412435.1 uncultured Paludibacter sp. | reverse complement strand
GATTTACTCCATCAAAGATATCAGCGCACGAATTCCCAACTTTTATATGCCTGACTACGGCTCAGCCATGTCCAATTCGCCCTATGTGCGGGGGGTTGGTTCGCGCTACAGCGGACAGTCCATTGCGCTCTATATCGACAATGTGCCTTATCTGGAAAAGTCGGCATTCGACTTTGAACTCTACGATGTGGCTCAGATTGAGGTGCTTCGCGGGCCGCAGGGCACGCTTTACGGTCGTAACAGCATTGGCGGACTCGTTAATATTTTCACCCTTTCCCCGCTCGACTATCAGGGCAGCCGTTTTTCGGTGATGGCCGGGAACTACGGTCAGAAGCAGATAAAAGGAAGCAATTACACCAAAC